>CBFGLL010000237.1:0-4236 GCA_965649585.1 uncultured Chitinophagaceae bacterium
CCTGCAGATGCGGTAGCAGAGATAAGAGATATTGCCAGCTATATTTCTCCCATTAAAGGTGGGGAAGGCTGTGTAAGGGATATCATTGAAAAAGTGTTGAAACTAAACGGGCATTGGAATGATGACGAAACCATTGCAGCACGGTAAATGAATATTGCCCATGAAACTGTTCCTTGCATTTTTTAAACTGATCCGCTGGCCCAACCTTTTTTTTATTGCACTTACGCAGGCACTTTTATATTTTATTGTATTTCATGTGCCGGGAAGTACCGACCATTCTTTGTTTTATGGTATTGTGGCAGCCTCCGTATTGATAGCCGCTGCGGGCTACATCATCAACGATTATTTTGACCTGCAGATCGATACCATCAACAAGCCTCAAAAAGTTGTGGTAGATAAAATTATTAAACGCCGGTGGACGATTGTATGGCATTGGGTGCTTAGTGGTGCTGGCATCCTTATTAGTGCTTTTATTGCGTTGAAAACTGGTTTGTGGATCATTTTATGGGCCAATATCGGCTGCGTTTTTTTGTTATGGGTGTACTCCACAACTTTTAAAAAACGCCTCCTGTCGGGGAACCTGATCATCGCAGCCCTTACGGCCTGGGTAGTTTTTGTAGTGTACTTCTACGCCATGTATTTACTTAAGCTCAATAGTTCTGTTGCCTCAAATGCTAATTCCTTTTTGAAGTTAACCATCTTGTATGCAGGGTATGCATTCATTGTGTCTCTTATAAGGGAAGTGATCAAGGATATGGAAGATGTACAGGGCGACCTGGCACATCACTGTAAAACAATGCCAATAGTTTGGGGGATCCCGGCCAGTAAAGTGTTTGCAGGAGTTTGGATCGTTGTGGCTATCTGCGGCCTGTTGATCGTTCAGGTATTTGCCTGGCAAACAGATGGATGGTGGATACTGCTGTATAGTGTGGCGCTGGTGATCATCCCCCTTGCACTGGTATTGCGCAAATTATACCAGGCCAAAACAACAAAAGACTATCATCAATTAAGCAGCTGGATGAAATTCATTATGCTCACCGGTATTTTATCAATGTTTTTCTTTTATTAACATGGAAAAAATAATATTAGCCTCTGCATCTCCAAGACGAAGCCAGTTGCTGCAATGGGCAGAGATAGATTTTGACGTGATTGTGAGCGATACCGATGAACAGTTTCCCCCTTCTCTTTCTTTTGAAGAAGCAGCCATTTATATTGCAAAACAAAAGGCCCTGGCTGTGTTACCCGTTGCAGGCGCTGGTAAAACCATACTTGCAGCTGATACCATCGTTGTTTGCAACAACCGCATCATTGGAAAACCAAAAGACAGGGAGGATGCTATCAATATTCTCCAGGAACTCTCGGGCAACACACACAGGGTAATTACCGGGGTTGCCATCCTGGGGCCAGGCAAAGAAATTGTTTTTGCTGATACCACCACCGTGCATTTTCATGCACTCAGCACAGAGCAGCTGACATTTTATGTTGACAACTATAAACCTTATGACAAAGCCGGTGCTTATGCCATACAGGAATGGATTGGTGTGGTGGGCATCAAAAGGGTAGAAGGTTGTTTTTACAACGTGATGGGACTTCCCGTGAGCCGGGTGCTGCAGGCACTTTCTTCATAAAAAAAATTAGCGGGGTACTTTGATTTTTCATTAGGGAGCAGTATTTTAACAACAAATCATTCCCTATGACAGAGAGGCTCCTGCAGTATATCTGGCAATTTCAGCATTTTAATTCCCGCAATTTATTTACCGTTGCCGGTGAGGCCGTAAGCATCATTCAAAAAGGGGAGTTTAATGTGCACCAGGGCCCCGACTTTACCAATGCACGCATAACGATCGGAGGCATAGAATGGGCAGGTAATATAGAGCTTCATGTAAAAGCATCTGATTGGGACCTGCACCAACATAGCAATGATCCTAATTATAAAAACATTATCCTTCACGTTGTTTGGAACAATGATAAACACATTACAGCTTCCTTTCCCATGCTGGAATTGCAAAATCATGTGGCAGTAATGTTGCTGGAAAAGTACGAGGAGCTGATGCAGAGCCCTTATTTTATTGCCTGTGGGGGGCAGATTAAAAACCTGCCTTACCTCACGCTGGCAGGCTGGAAACAAAGGTTGCTGATAGAAAGACTGCAACAACGTGCGCAATACATTGAAAAATTACTGCTGCAGAGCAAACAACATTGGGAGGAAGTGTTCTGGTGGATGCTTGCCCGCAATTTTGGGGTAAAGATCAATGCTGATTCATTTGAAAGAATCGCAAAAACAATTCCTATCAACATTTTGGGCAAACATAAAAACCAGGTACAGCAGGTAGAATCTATTTTGCTGGGACAGGCAGCCATACTCGACAAACATTTTGAAGAAGACTACCCAAAAATGCTGCGCAGGGAATACGAGTTTTTACAAAAAAAATATGCGCTACAAAAGTGTCATGCCCCTTTGTATTACCTCAGGATGCGGCCGGCTAACTTTCCCACGGTAAGGCTTGCACAGCTGGCCATGCTGATACACCGCAGCAACCATCTTTTTTCCAGCATCCGTGACACGGAAAAGCTGGAAGACCTGAAAGAACTGCTCACTGTAACTGCCAACGATTACTGGCACTATCATTATGTGCCCGGTGAACCTGCCGATTTTAATAAAAAAACGCTGGGTAAACAAATGATTGAAAACATCATCATCAATACAGTTGTACCTATGTTGTATGCCTATGGCTTTGTTTATTCAAAATCATCTTTCCAGGAAAGGGCCATCCGCTGGCTGGAACAGGTGCTGGCAGAAAACAATGCCATTACCAAGGGTTTTGCCAGGGAGGGGCTTGCCATCAACAGCGCATTCGATTCGCAGGCGCTCATACAATTGAAAAATGAGTATTGTAATCAAAAGCGTTGCCTGGAATGTGCCGTAGGCAACTGGTTGTTGAAACCGGTTAAGTAGCAGGTTCTATCCCCATTGGTAAGTTGAGATCACTTCAAGGTCGGGGTGGATGCTTTTCATAACCGGGCAGTTGTCACCTATTTTTTGAAAAAGTAGTTGATCTTTTTCGCTGATGCCCGGGGGCAGGTGCAGGGTTACTTCTATCTTCCCGATACGACGAGGTTCGCTGAGCATATGTTTGGTAACATCGATGGTAGTGCCAGACAAGTCGATATCCATATCTGCCGCACGAATTCCCATGGTGGTGATCATGCAGGTAGCAAGGGCCACACATACGGTATCGGTGGGGCTAAAACGTTCTCCTTTTCCTCGGTTATCGGTGGGAGCATCTGTTTCTATAATAGTTCCACTCTGCAAATGGGTGCATTCGCAGCGTAGTTGCCCTTTGTAAACGATAGATGCCGTCATTGGTATTGATTTATTTTTAATAAGAAGGTTGCAGCTATTTCATGCGATCTTTTCTCTAAATAATAACGATTCACATAAAAGTGAGCTTGAATTATTTTGCATAAATTTACTCCAGTAAAAAGATTCCATGAAGAAATTATTTTTAGTTGTTGCCGTTTTTTTAGTTTCTACCGGTGTTTTTGCGCAACAAGATCCTCCCGCTAAAAAAACAAAAAAAGAAATAAGAACAGAGCGCATTGACGCCATGGCCAAGTTGGAAGAAGAAGGTGTGATCACTCACCGGAAACAAACTGTGTTTGGCGGCAAACTTACTACCGATGGTTATGGAGCATTCATGGAGATCGGGCGTGCAAAATCGATCCGCAGGGCTTTATTATTTCAACTGGAGATCACGGAGAGAAAACATGCCAAGGAAGAAAAACAAGGACATCCCATATTCGCCGGTTCAACCCGCCCGTTTATTTATGGTAAGATAAATTATTTTTACCCTGTGAAGCTGGGTGTTCAACTTCAACATTTATTAGGCAACAAGGGCAATAAAAACGGCGTGAGCGTTTCAGGAAATATTGGCGGTGGAGCTACCCTTGGTTTATTAAGACCTTATTTATATGACGACGAAAAGGATGGTGAGCGCACCTGGATCGGGTATGAATCTGCGGACAGTGCCCTGTATCTCGATGGTCCGGCATATGGCGGGCCCCAATTTGGCACCGGCTGGAACAAGCTGAAACTAACGCCAGGTTTATACATTAAACCCGCAGTGCGATTTGATTATGGCAGGTTCAATGAAATGGTAAATGCACTTGAAGTGGGTGTGATAGGCGAATTTTATTCTAAAAAAGTGCCGCAGATGATTTACCAGAAACAAAGGC
>CBFGLL010000238.1:0-4222 GCA_965649585.1 uncultured Chitinophagaceae bacterium
ATGAAAACAAATGATCTTGCCTTGCTGTTGAGTTTCGTAGATCGTTCTTATCCTAATACGATCTTCCTGGGTTCGCTCAACGAACGTCCCGCTCCACTGGCCGGCTATTTAAAACCAAAAGAAATCGAGGCTCCATTAAGATACTTTGCGGAAAGAAAAGGCGATGAAACTTTTGTTGAATTCAACCAAAAGATGAAAGCTAGTTGGTAGTCTCTTTTTACTTATATTCGAATAAGTATCTGTAAACTTATTCCCGCTCATGAAATATCTATTGCTTTCTGCGCTTCAATTAATTTTAATAGCCAGCTTAACGAACTGTTCGAAGGATCAAGGAGATGATAATACGCAACCAGATCCCATCTTTTTACCTGATACCTTGAGTACCGGCTGGGTGAAAGATTCAGTTCCAACAATCGCACCGTTATACGATGTGTTTTTTATCAATCAAAACACAGGTTATACTGTAACTCCAGGAGGTGTTCGTAAATCTATTGATGGAGGCACAAGTTGGTCTGCGGCCCTCACACCCGGCCCTTATGGATTTTTAAATATAGCTGCTACTCCTGGCGGCAAAGTGGTATTAGTGAGTGTTGTACAGAACGGCGGACTGGCTAGCAGTCAGAATTTTGGTGACAGCTATACAACCATGGCTTTCACGCCTTTACCAGCACGAGATCCCTTATTTTGCACGGATGCATTTTTTACGAGTGAATCTATTTGTTACGCATCAGGAAGAGCCTTTCTATATAAGTCAGTTGATGGGGGAGTGAGTTTTAATAAAATATTCCAATTCGCTCCTTCGGTCGATGGAGGATACAGTTCTGTATTTTTTCTGAACGACAATGAAGGATGGGTAAGTGCTACCGGGGGATTATATAAAACAGTGAATGGAGGTGTTAACTGGGAATTAAAGCTCGATGTCAACCAGGTTGTTATCGATTTTGTGAATACTTCTGTTGGATATATCAGCAGCTTGGGTGCTGTTAGGAAAACAACTGATGGTGGCAATACGTGGCAGGTTTTACCATTTCCTGAACCAATTACAATTGATAATACTGCTGATGTGGATTTTGTATCTGAAAATGTAGGTTACATTTTAACCCGAAAATCGATTTATAAAACCATCGATGGTGGACAAACCTGGTCCAGGGTTGTGAAAATTGGTTCGAAGGAACTTTACGAACTGCACTTTATTGATGCAAACCATGGCTGGGCCTCTGGTAGTTATGGTATGATGCTAAAGTTTACGCAGTAATAATCAAACAACCCTGTTGATGAATTGTAGAACGTCGTTCAATACTTCACCTCTGTTGATCTCATTCATCATTTCATGCCTGCCATTTTCATAAAGATGATAGCTGATGTTTTGCACTCCGGCCGCCTTCCAATTATTGATCAATTGCAAAAATCCTTTTCCTTCTAAACCAACCGGATCTTTGCTTCCCGCAAATGCATAAACGGGTATTTGCGTAGGTATCAACTCAATATTTTTCGGATCAAAGCCATCCCTGATTCCCTTAAAAAAATAATAGTAAAAAGAGGCGGTGCAAACAAAACCACAACGTTCATTTGCTACATACTTGTCAACTTCTTCCGAATTCCGACTTAACCAATCGGATGTTGTACGGTTAGGCTTGAATTTTTTATTGAACTGACCGAACGAAAGAGT
This sequence comes from uncultured Chitinophagaceae bacterium, assembly GCA_965649585.1. Taxonomy (GTDB): domain Bacteria; phylum Bacteroidota; class Bacteroidia; order Chitinophagales; family Chitinophagaceae; genus Ferruginibacter. The sequence continues at coordinate 1,670 of CBFGLL010000238.1, forward strand.
GTCAATCAATTGTGATTTATAACGATTGCCGAACAACTTTTTTTGCAGGAAGGCGAGGCCGATACCAAATGGCATGAGCGGATCTTGTTTGCCATTGGTAGCAGAAAGTATCAGGCCGTCTATATGTTCACCATGTTTCTGAAAATAACTTTGGGCAAGAAATGAGCCCATGCTATGCCCGAGTAAAAATATTTTTTTGCCGGGATGTTGCCGGCGATGATGTTGTATACAGAGATCAATATCATCCACCTGCTTATTGTACCAATCATCCGGTGTTATTCCTAGTTCATCAATACTTTTGACTGCCTTGCCATGCCCACGCTGATCGTGGGCATATACCGCTATATTATTATCAACAAAAAAAGAAGCGATCCTTTCGTATCGCTCCGCATATTCTGCCATGCCATGCGCAATATGCAGCACGACCACAGGTTCAACTTCGGGTAACCAGGCATACACTGGCATCTGGTGCCCATCAGCACAAGAAATAAAAAAAGATTGGTGAACCATTAAGGCTTTGCCTTTTCTTCGGGAAGTAGTGTAAAGCTTGTAGCAACAAATTTGTTGTTCTCTACTTTACCGGTCACTTTGGCTTTGCGGATGGCATTACAAAATCCATCATCTGCATGCGCATCTCCAAATTTATCGATGCTGGTACCGGTAACAAAATAAGGTACCCCGTTGATACGTACGGCAAGGTCGCAACCTTTTTGGTCCTTCATACCAAACTTACACTGGCCACAACTTGCTTCCACTACCTGTGGCGTTTCCGTTTTTGCTTTTTTCTCCTGGGCCTGGGTACTAAAGGCCCCAAACATCATAACGAGGATAACAATAATTTTTTTCATATCAATAGGTTGAAATACAAATCTACCCAAAACGGTGCTGATTTACATGATCACAGTCATAAAAAAAGTCCCGCCGATAGTGGGCGGGACTTTTAAACATTTATTTTGCTTCGGCCATATCAGGAATATCAGCCGCCTTATATAAACCTTCGTCAAGCTTTTTCTTGGTTTCTTCAAAAGCTTTCAGGGTTTCGTCAATATCTTCAAAGCTGTGTGCTGCTGTAGGTATCAAACGATAGATAATATCACCTTTTGGAATTACAGGGTATACTACTATGCTGCAGAAAACATGGTAGTTCTCCCGCAGGTCCATCACCATTTGTGTGGCTTCCGGCACGCCGCCTTTCATATACACCGGTGTTACGGGTGAATTGGTTTCACCAATATCAAAACCTCTTTCTTTTAATCCATTTTGAAGGCGCTCCACATTGGCCCATAATTTTTCACGCAGCTCCGGCATAGTGGTTACCATTTCCATACGCTTCAACATGCCTTCTACAATCAATAACGGAAGGCTTTTTGCAAAAATTTGTGAGCGCACATTATAGCGCAAATACTTCAATACGTTTTTGGGTCCGCTGATAAATGCACCGATACTGCCCATGCTTTTTACAAACGTAGAAAAATACAAGTCGATACCATCCTGGCATCCCTGCGCTTCGTCGGCGCCGGCGCCTGTGGGGCCCATATAACCAAAGCCGTGTGCATCATCTATCAAAATGCGGAACTCGTATTTTTTCTTGAGTTCAACAATTTCCTTGAGTATGCCTTGTTCACCATCCATGCCAAACACACCTTCGGTGATCACTAAAATACCGCCACCATTTTTAGCGGCCATCTCTGTGGCACGTTGCAATTGTTTTTCGCAATCAGCAATATCGTTGTGTTTAAAAGCGTAGCGATGGCCCATGTGCAAACGAACCCCATCTACAATGCATGCATGGCTCTCAGCATCATACACAATTACATCTCTCCTGTTAACCAACGCATCAATGCAACTCATGATACCCTGGTAACCAAAGTTGAGGAGCATCGTATCTTCCCTGTTTACAAATTTGCTGATCACTTTTTCCAGTTCTTCATGCTTCTCTGTGTTGCCACTCATCATGCGGGCTCCCATAGGATTGCCCATGCCATATTTGGCAGCAGCTTCTGCATCTGCTTTTCTTACTTCCGGGTGATTTACCAGGCCCAGGTAATTATTCAAACTCCAAACGATCATTTCTTTACCACGAAACTGCATACGTGGCCCGAGTTCGCCTTCCAGTTTTGGAAATGCAAAATATCCGTGTGCACGATCCATATGCTGGCCAATGGGGCCACCATCTTTTACCAGTTTTTCAAAAACATCCATGTATTATTACTTTTAAAGAATTGAGAAGGATAGGATATCCTTAATGAGCGCAAAATTAAGGTTTTGAAAACAATATCGAAAAGTTACGATAACAACCGTTGTGGAAAAGCAGGTTAGTAAAGGTTATATTTGCACAAATCTTTAAACCAGTATGTTAAGAAGAACATTATCCGTAGTGGCTATCCTTAGCTGTTTATTATCAAGCTCGTATGCTCAACCTGCAGCGGGTAAAATTTCCAAAAAACCAAAGCTTGTGGTTGGGCTGGTGATAGACCAGATGAGATGGGATTATCTCTACCGTTTTGATAGAGTATATAGCGCCGGTGGTTTCAGGCGTTTGCTGAACCAGGG
>CBFGLL010000239.1:0-4215 GCA_965649585.1 uncultured Chitinophagaceae bacterium
CCAACTCTACTTTTCCATTTGGTTTAAGGCTCATGAGCCCGGTAGTAATAATAGTATCGCCCACTTTTAAACCACTGGTAATTTGTACAAGGGCAGAATCTCTCGCACCTGTTTGCACATCTTCAAATGCCGCAATGCCGCCACGGTACACGGCTACTTTTTTGCCCCGTGCCTGCGGTATCACTGCCTGTGATGGAATCATAATGGCATTGGGATCAGGATCAAAATTTGTTTTTACTTCTACAAACTGGCCAGGTAATAATTTTCCATCATTGTTTAAAACCTGTGCCCTTACTTTCAGGCTGCGGTTATCTTCACTTACACCACTTTCGGTTGCTATAATTCTTGCATTGTATTGTTTGTCGCTGCCTTCGGCAGAAAAACTCACCAGGGTGCCTGTTTTTACTTTATTGCTATATTTTTCAGGGACGGTATAATCAATTTTTAAAACTGAATTCTGGCGAATGGTGGTTAACACAGTCTGTGGGGTAACATACGCACCGGGACTAATATTTTTAAGACCTAAAGTTCCACTAAATGGAGCCCGGATTTCGGTGCGCATAATGTTGCTGCGCACAATGGCCATATCCGCCTGCAGTTTGCTGATCTCTAATTTTGCAAGGTCATATTCCTGCTGGCTGATACCCTGTATTTTTAAAAGTTCTTCGTAACGGGCTACCGTTTGCTGCTGCACTTTTACCTGTACCTGTAGTTTGTTCAATTGTGCACGGAGGTCGCCATCATAAATTTTTGCAATTAATGCACCCTTACCCACAGTGCGGCCTTCTGCAGCATTGAGATAGGTGAGCCTGCCTGAAATTTCAGGATTGATGGGCGTACTTTCATTGGCCATCAGGGATCCTGGCAATTCCAGGTTATCGGTAAGCGACGAACTTTTTACGATAAAGGCATCCACTCTTGATGTAGGTGCGGCTGGTTTGCCGGCAGTGGCTTTAACTTCTTGTTTTTTTTCTTTTTTACTGCAGGCCGAAAGAGCTACAATACTAACAAGGGCCAGGGCAAAAACCCGGGCATTAAGAGTTGAATACAGGTTCACAGACAAATATTTGAAGTTGGAACATAAAATTACGCCAAACGGCCCAACTCCCCACTTATAAAAAGTATGAGTGGGAATTAAACATGATCCTAAAAAGCTATTTGGTCTTTACGAAAAAGCTATGTTTTATCTGGTTGGCTTTGTGAAGCAGCTCTTGTTTTTCATTACTGAGGATGGTGATATGTCCCATTTTTCGGCCGGGTTTTGTCTCTTTTTTGCCATATAAATGAAGAAAAACATTATCCATGCCCAAAATGGTATCAATTCCTTCGTACCAGGCTGCGCCGGTATAACCTTCAGATCCCAACACATTTACGATGGCGGCGGGCAAAATGGCGTCGGTATTTCCCAGGGGATATCCCAACAAAACCCGCCATAACATATCAAACTGGCTGCTGTAGTTGGCTTCAATAGTATGGTGGCCGCTATTGTGTACCCTTGGTGCAGTTTCATTTGCCCACACATTATCATGATGATCTACAAATAATTCCACTGCAAATATGCCGGGACTTTTTAATTCTTTAACCACTTTAAGCGCAATGGCTTCTGCTTTCCAAAAAACTTTTTCAGGAAGATCGGCGGGGCTTATCTGGTAGGCTAATAAATTAAGTTTTTGATCAAACACCATATCAACAGGCGGATAAATAGCTGTTTCGCCATTGGATGCAATTGCGATCATGATGGCAATTTCTTTTTTAATATCCACCATTTTTTCCAGCACAGCGGGAGCATCAAAAGCTAATGTAATGTCTTCTTTATTTTTTATCACCTGTACGCCACGCCCGTCATAACCTCCCATGGCAAGTTTATGTACGGCCGGTAAAAAACTTTCGAACAGGTTTAACTCAGCCCTGTTTTGTGTAATATGAAATTCGCTGGTAGGTACCTGGTGATGCTTGTAAAATTCTTTTTGTAATACTTTATTCTTAATGGTGCGCAATGCAGACGGTTTTGGAAAAACCTTCACGCCCTCTTCTTCCAATTTTTCCAATGCTTCTGCGTTCACTGCTTCAATTTCGATAGTGAGCACATCAAGTCCCCTACCGAACTGATACACATCGTCAAAATTGCTGATATCGCCTTTTACAAAATGATGGCATAAATGCGCAGCAGGACACTCATGATCATTTTCCATCACGTAAGTTTCTACAGGATAGTTAATAGCCGCCTGTAATAACATACGCCCTAATTGTCCGCCCCCGAGAATTCCAGCTTTTATCATTTACTTATTTCTGATTTATGAGCCGCAAATATAAAATATTGAAAAACAAACAGGCTTCTTAATAATCCCCAATTAGGCTGCTGTATTTCAGGTTATTTATTTTTTATTAAATTGACCCCATGAGTACAACAAAAGAAAAGGCAAAAGCCAACATAGAAGACGTAAAAGCGGAAATAAGATTTTTGGAGGGACCCCAGAGCAGGTGGAAGGAGTTTAAGTTTACGGTGAGCGTGCTGGCAGAATTCATTAAAGGCTTCAGGGCCTTACACCGGGTGGGCCCATGTGTCACTGTTTTCGGTTCGGCCAGGTTTAATGAAGATCATCCTTACTACAAGGAGGCGCAAAAAGTATCCGGCGAAATCGCCAAAATGGGTTTCACCATTATGACGGGCGGCGGACCGGGCATTATGGAGGCGGCTAACCGTGGGGCAAAAGAAGTAGGTGGCAGAAGCGTGGGATGTAATATTGAACTTCCTTTTGAACAGCATCACAATCCCTACCTGGATAAATGGGTTAACATCAAATACTTTTTTGTAAGAAAAAACCTGCTCCTTAAATATTCCTATGCATTTGTGGTGATGCCCGGCGGTTTTGGAACACTCGATGAATATTTTGAAGCGCTCACCTTAATTCAGACTAAAATGATCAGCGAGTTCCCGATCATCATTTTTGACACGGAGTATCACAGAGACATTATCCAGCATATTGAAAAGATGAAGGTGGAAGGCACTATTTCTCCCGAAGACCTTGACCTTTGCCTTTTTACAGATTCCGTGGAAGAAGCCATCCGGCATTTGAAGGTGAAAAGTATTAATAAATTTAAGTTGAAATACGAAAGTCCTGTTTCGAAGTTTCGCTGGTTATTCGGCGACTAACTGTTAAGGGTATTCGCTAACACAATATGGGCAAATAATTGTAACCTTCGCAAACCGCTGCGCTGCGCCGAAGCTTTCCATGCCAGGGTAAAAATTGTTTTCATTTCAGGGAGCACCGCCATGGTGTTTTCTATTGCAGCTTTATGAAGGGCCTGCTGTTGCAAAAGACGGTTTTTTATGAAACGCATGATGAGGGGACCCAACAAGAAATACCAGGCCAGCAGTATTACCACAGCCCGTAAAAATATCGGAGCGATTTTTCCACCCGGTAATGGTGCCCACTCGGGTTTTATAATCGTGAGCAGGTAAAAAAACAACAGGCTGGCGATAAATATTTTTAAAAACAAACGCTTCTTCTTTTTTTTGGGGAGCCCGGCCCGGGGAAGTTCGCCTGTTGCAGTGGCCTGAAACGCAAACTGCGGGTGATTATCCTTCCATGATTTTATTTTGGTAAGAAAGGAACTGATCCAGCTGCCTGCAATGAAGCCGGCCAGCATATGAATAAACACATACCCGGCGGCGATCCATAAACTATAGTTTGTTACCGTTTTTTCTCCCGTTATTTTCTGGATGAATTTATCCAACGCTGTCCAGAAACTTTCGCCGTATACAAACCAAAGCACCAGCAAACGCTGCATGGCCGATTCAGCAAGACTTAGCACTGCAACAAGTATCACTGCCGGCTTAAAATATTTTTTATTGCCCAAAAAAAGCTGGCCAATCGCCCCCTGGAAAAACACTGCAAGGTAAGCCGTGGGTGGACTATGCGGGCTAAGCAGCAATTTAAAAATGGCAACAATGATAGTGGCTTTTATAATAGTTCCTTTGCCCCCGCTGTACCATGCCAGCATTGCAATGCAGCATACAGCAAGGCTGCTCACCATCATGCCGGCAAAAGGAATTTTTGCTGCATGTAAAAATCCACCTGCAAAGGCTTCGCACAAAACCCATAATGCCGTGATGCGATAAAAAAGTTGTGGTGGTTGTAATTGTTGCCCCGCTTCCTTCATTCTTTCAAATATCTTATCTTTAAAATGATTAATAAAATATTTTGATAAGCT
>CBFGLL010000240.1:0-4207 GCA_965649585.1 uncultured Chitinophagaceae bacterium
TTTTTTTGTTTCGGTAGAAGTACTGAACGATCCTTCGTTAAAAGGTAAGCCGGTAATTGTAGGAGGCCGGGAAAGGGGAGTGGTTTGTAGTTGCAGTTACGAGGCCCGCAAGTTTGGCGTGCGCTCGGGTATGCCTTCCAGGAAGGCACTTCAACTCTGCCCGCAGGGCATTTTTTTAAAAGGTAACTATAGTGAATACAGCCGTTATTCCCGCTGGGTAACGAATATCATTGCATCAAAAGCGCCTTTGTTCGAAAAAGCATCGGTAGATGAGTTTTACATTGACCTTACCGGTATGTCGAGGTTTTTTGATCCACTTCAATGGACGATTGACCTGCGGGCGCAGATCATGCAGGAAACTGGTCTTCCAATTTCTTTTGGGCTGGCCTCCAATAAAATGATGGCGAAGATAGCCACCAACCAGGCTAAACCGAATGGATTTTTGCAAATTCCATTTGGGAAAGAGCAGGAGTTTTTATCCAACCTGTCCATTGCAGCTATGCCCGGCATCGGGAGTCAAACAGAAGAGATTTTAAAATCGATAGGTATTTACACCCTTCATGATGTTTACAAGGCAGGTGAACAACAGCTCGAAGAAAGATTAGGCAAGTGGGGTGCAGATCTGTGGACCCGGAGCCAGGGAATTCATCAAGGTGAAGTGAGCCAGTACCATGAAGCAAAGTCGGTGTCGAGTGAAAATACACTTGATGAAAATAAAACGGATACCGTATTCCTGAAATCGGAACTGGTGCGCCTCACAGAAAAAATTTGTTACGAGCTGAGGCAGGATGATAAAGTAGCAGGCTGTGTGGCTGTAAAGATCCGCTATGCCGATTTTGAAACATGCAGCAGGCAAACCACTATTCCTTACAGCAATGCCGACGATGAAATAATACCCGTGGTAAAAGCGCTGTTTCAAAAACTGTATAAAAAAGGAACCCCGGTAAGGTTGCTGGGTGTGCGCCTGAGCGAACTCACCAATGAGGCAGTGCAAACAAACCTGTTCAGCGATGCTGAAAAAAAATCAGATCTGTACAAAGCGATCGATCATGTAAAAAATCGTTTCGGAAAAGTGGCTGTAAAAAGGGCGTCTTCTAACTAACTACTCGTCAACCAGATCTTCAATCGTTCTCCGCTCCAGTATTTTTAAAGTGGCATCCCGGGTCATGATCATTATTTTATTTAACCCGCAGTATCGCTCGTTGCAATCTTTACAGCGTTCATAAAAATTAAGACTCACACAAGGAAACATTGCAATGGGTCCCTCGATAATCCTGTAAATAGCTGCCAGGCTGGTTTTTTTCGGGTGCTGGTTTAAAAAATAGCCTCCGCCTTTCCCTTTTTTGCTTTCCAATATGCCGTGCTGTTTTAACTGGAGCAGGATATTTTCAAGGAATTTAATGGGGAGTTTTTTCTTTTTAGCAATGTCAGAAATCAACACCGGCCCCTTGCCATAGTGAAGCGCCAGGTAGCCAAGTGCCTTCATACCATACTTGGTTTTTTTAGAGATCATTAATAAAATTCATTTCTTGGCTCAAATATAAGGCTTTAAAGGCTTCGGCAGCGGAAGTTCGGGTATTAGTCTACTTAATTAATAGGTTTTATATACTGTGAAAGGTATATTTTCCAGCTAATGACATTTTTTAGTTTCATTATCATGCGGTACCCCTATCTTTGCACAATAAGTCTACTAACTCAGTAGGGTATTGTTTTAGTTTCCATTTGTTTTAATTTTTTAAATATTAACTGCTTGGATCAAGATCAAATTGCCTCATTAGTCCACAAAATAAATGGACTAAATAATGCAGAAGCTTTATCTGCGCTTGCGGCTGCGTTTCCTGGCGGCTGTGTTTTTAGCACCAGCCTCAGTTACGAAGACCAGGTAATAACACATCTTATATTATCCAACGGTTTACCGATAAAACCGTTTACGCTGGATACAGGGCGGCTTTTTGCAGAAACCTATTCGGTGTGGAGCCGTACCAATGAAAGGTATAATACCCGGCTAAAAGCATATTACCCCAACGAGAAAATGCTGCAGGAGTTTGTGGAACAAGAAGGTCCAAATTCCTTTTATCATTCCACCGAGAACCGCAAACGTTGTTGTTACATCCGTAAAGTGGAGCCATTAAAAAGAGCATTATCAGGAAAGCAGTTATGGGTTACAGGATTGAGGGCGGAGCACTCTGCCAACCGGAATGCGCTTCCACAGCTGGAGTGGGACGCCGCCAACAACATTCTCAAATACCACCCTTTACTGCACTGGAGTTTTGAAGAAGTAAAATCATATATCGCAACACACAACATTCCTTATAACCCTTTGCACGACCGGGGTTTTGTAAGCATTGGTTGCGAGCCTTGTACAAGGGCAGTAAAGCCCGGTGAAGATTTCAGGTCGGGGCGCTGGTGGTGGGAACAGGCAGATAAAAAAGAATGCGGGTTACACGCCAGCAATTAGTGAACAAAAAATATCGTATGAATAATTACAGACTGGATTACCTCGATCAACTCGAATCAGAATCAATACACATCCTGCGTGAAGTAGCGGCACAATTTGACAAGCCGGCATTATTATTCAGCGGTGGAAAAGATTCCATCGTTTTGGTGCACCTGGCACTAAAGGCATTTCGACCAGGTAAATTTCCATTTCCATTAATGCATATAGATACCGGCCACAATTTCCAGGAAGCGCTCGACTTCAGGGATCAGCTGGTAGCAGATATTGGGGAGAAACTAATTGTGAGGAAGGTGGAAGATACCATCAGGGAAAAACAACTCACCGAACCTAAAGGCAAGTTTGCCAGCAGGAATGCATTACAAACCTACACTTTACTGGATGCTATTGAAGAGTTTGAATTTGATGCCTGCATTGGCGGTGCACGCAGGGATGAAGAAAAGGCCAGGGCGAAAGAACGTATCTTTTCTGTGAGGGATGAATTTGGCCAGTGGGATCCAAAACTTCAGCGACCTGAACTTTGGAATATCTATAACGGTAAAATTAATAAGGGCGAGAATGTGCGTGTGTTCCCCATCAGCAACTGGACGGAACTGGATATCTGGAATTATATCCGCCGTGAAAAAATAGCGCTGCCTTCCATCTATTTTGCGCATCAACGGGAAGTGCTCGAGCATGATGGTCAATTGGTAGCCACTTCAAATTTTATTCAGCTGGAACCCAATGATAAAGTGTCGGTAAAGCGGGTGAGGTATAGAACGGTGGGTGATATGACCTGCACGGCTGCAGTAGAATCCAGCGCTACGCATATTGATGATATCATCCACGAGATCATTAGCACAAAAACCAGTGAACGTGGTGAAACAAGGATAGACGATAAAGTGAGTGAAGCAGCTATGGAAGACCGCAAGAAGAATGGTTACTTCTAGGGTTTTATTCATAAAGTTTTTTGGAGGTATCGAATAAAAAAAATTTCTAATCATCGGCAACCATGCTTTAAAATCCGGTTGCAGATACAAATTAAGTTCCCCTTGGGGCAAGTTGGTATGGATATTTTAAGATTTATCACAGCGGGCAGCGTGGATGATGGCAAAAGCACATTGATAGGAAGGCTTTTGTACGACAGCAAATCGATTTTGATTGATCAGCTGGAGGCAATAGAAAAACAAACAAAAAATAAAACAGCGGGAGATATAGACCTGGCCTTGCTTACCGACGGCCTGCGTGCAGAAAGGGAACAGGGAATTACCATTGACGTAGCTTACAAATACTTCTCTACTCCAAAACGAAAATTTATTATTGCAGATGCGCCCGGGCATATTCAATACACCCGCAATATGGTAACGGGTGCCAGCAACAGCGATCTCATCATCATTTTAATTGATGCACGCAATGGGGTAGTGGAGCAAACAAAAAGACACAGCTTGATCGCAGCCCTTTTGCAGATACCGAAGGTGGTGGTGGCTGTTAATAAAATGGATCTCGTAAATTACTCGCAGGATATTTATAACAATATCGTTATCGACTTTGCAGCACTTGCCGGGCAGATCGGGTTGAAGCAGGTGCATTATATTCCTATCAGTGCCGCTAATGGCGACAATATCGTAGAGCGCTCCCTTGCCCTGTCGTGGTATACCGGAACTGCACTACTGGAACATCTTGAAACGGTGACAGTTGAACAACATATTAATCTTACCCATGCACGTTTCCCGGTGCAGTACGTTATCAGGCCACAAACGGATGCCCTGCACG
>CBFGLL010000241.1:0-4197 GCA_965649585.1 uncultured Chitinophagaceae bacterium
GTAATAAGCCATGGCAGGATCCACTGAAGCAGGCGGCGCATTGGTGGAGCTTAGGGCAGTCCAGGTGTTGGTGGAAGTATTATACATGCCCCCATTGGCCAGCAGTCCGCCGCCGTTGGGATTATAGCCGCCCCATATTACAACGTTGTTGCCCGCAGCAACAGCGCCGGCATTCATACGTCCTGTGGGTGCGCCCGCAGCATTCATTGGCGTCCATGTATTGTTCACCACGTTATATGCGTACCCGGTGTTGTAGCTGTAAGGATAAGTGGCGATACCTACCCCACCCCAGAAATATACATTGTTGCCCACGGCTGCTGCCATCAAACCTCGTCGGGAAGAATCGTTAGGGAGGCTGCCTGAAGAAAAACTGTTGGTGGCAACATCAAAAATATATGGAGCTGTTGCCTGGTTATTCATCGGGTTGTAATATCCACCCCAGAATACCCATTTATTACCCACCCTTGACTGCGCTGCCCCTGCCGTCATCTTAAGGCCGGAACTGTATGCTACTGTCCAACGACCTGTAACAGGATTGAATTTATAAAAATCGATGCCTGTTGTGCCGGCCTCTGCACCACCTGCCAGGTAGTACACACTATCGGCCCACGTGCTGAAAAGATCTGCCGCACCGCTTACAGGGTATGCGTTAACGGTAGAGTCTATCGTCTGCCAAATATTGCTCGCCACAGGAAGTTCTGCTGTGATTGTAGCGCCAGGCATATTAATTTTTCCTTTATACAAAAAATTATTGTTCTGCAGGCGGGCATTGTTGGCAGTGGCAGATAGCACCATGGCTGTAGGTGGTAGCATACTGTCATAATTTAAGTAGTGCCAGCTGCTATGATAGTAATAAAAGCCAATACTATCCGGTCCCGACTGGTACACCATCAACCCATTGGCCGGGCTGCTGATGGCCATTCTGCTGGCTTTTGTGATGCGGGGTATTAATACACCTTTATCGGTAGCAGCAATATCTAATGCAGCAGAAGCATGGGGGTTGGTATTGTTAATGCCTACCCGCTGGGCAGTACATACTATAGAAATACAAATGAAACAGGTTAACAGGATTAAGCGCATAGCGGTGTTAATTTAGGTTGGATAAAAATAGGAAAAAATGTGGCAGCATAGCAGCATTCGCTTATACTGGGCGCAACTGTTTTCGAACACTGATACCGCAGGCAGTTGCAGCCTTTATCTCACCTGCAAATTAAATTTATTTGGTGGGGCAGCTAATGAACCTTATATTTGCTTACTTCATTTGAAGATTGAGACCTCAATCTATAGTATCAACAAATACTTTAAATTTCAGCTCCACAATTTTTTGATAAAGCTATCTTTTTCAACAATGAAAAGATATATTATTTAATTACTCCGGGTATCCGGGAACAAAAACAACAAAATGAAAAAAGGAACAGTAAAGTTCTTTAACACAGCCAAAGGTTTTGGTTTTATTAAAGGCGAAGATGGACAAGAAGTATTTGTTCATGTATCAGGTTTAATTCATGAGATCCAGGAAAACGACCTGGTAACCTACGACACACAGTCGGGTACTCGTGGCGTAAATGCTATCAACGTAAGCTTAGTCGATTAATTTTAATAAATGATCGTAAAAAAAGCAGCCCGAAAGAGCTGCTTTTTTTTGTACGTATATCTTTTATTGTGTTTCCTCAAGATACCGGGAACGATGATTGAAAAAATATCGGGTACAAACAGGTGCTGGAAGACATTTAAAATATGCCCAACAACATTAGTTGTTATTATCAAAAACCAAATATCTCCATACAGAAGCTTTGCTACATTTTTTAGAAGGACATTCATCGATCTGCCATGGGTTAGCGCATCACCCACCATTATCAGCCGATAGTAGCGGTAATATATTTGTGTTATCGTGTTTTGGTTCAAGGCCAAAAACAAGCTCTGTCAGCCTGCTACCTATATCCCAGTCAATAAAACCCGGATGTATAAGCAACACGGGCATAGTATCTTCTTCCACATTACCAATCGCCATTCCTACCAACTCATTATCAATTTCACATATCCACATCCTTAAACCCGGATGCTTCGGAACACTACCCTGCAGCAATAGGATATATTTGTACAGCTCTTCTCGTGCTAACTCACGTGCAAACAACTTCATAAGGGGCATATCAGCCATCCTGGCTTCCCTGTAAATCTTAATTTGTAACATACTTCGAATATTTAAAATCTCATTGTTTTTATCAAACCACCGCCCTGTAAACGGGTGCTCATTTCAATAATGACTATTAGGAGGTAACATGGTGAGTGCATCTTCAAGGAAGGTTTGCAGTTGGCTGCAGAAAAGAACATTGCCGTGTGCGGCATCAAACAAGGCCTCTATCTCGCCATTGAACAACTGGCCAGATACGATGAATGTTGCGAGCGGAGCATTGGCTTTAATATGAGCCTGCAAAATAGCATGCCGTTTCACAAACGATACTATCATTTCCACTTTAAATAATGAAGCGTAGGGATCGGTTTTCAATTTCACCATGTTGATCTCATCTTCCACAAGGGCATAATGGAAAGCAACAAATGTATCGGTGGCCTTCACCTGGTATCTACTGGCATATTGCATGATATTTATAGCCTGGTATCGGTATCAATGACCCGGGTGTACAAAACTTGCCGGCTGTAAGGCAGTTTCATTTTTAAAAAGCTGAAGAAGACACAGCAATGTAATGTAAGATTTAATCCCCGCTAAGCCTTAATTAGTTTCGCAAATGGCATTATTATTTAACAAAGAGGTTAAAACCTAAAGCATACCTTTAAACATATGTCGGCAACCATCACCAGTGTAGAAGTATTTAATGAAATTAAGACGTTGAGCAAACGTACCTTAAATCACGTCCCCGCATTTTGATGAAGGATATACTTGTTCAACTGCCCCTGTCGCAGGATGCCTTGTTCCTGTTGTTGGTAGAGCTCGGGAACCGGGGCCTTGTCATAATCCATAAAACAGACATTGTTGCTGTAAGCCTTAGTAACTACGGTGTGCAGGAGGATGATCCCGCTGGTGGAACGGATAGTTGAAATTTTTGGGATGACGAGCCTCCACAGTAAAAAGCCTTGAAATTTGCTAACAGTATACCCTAAAGTCAAGGAAACAGAATGTTGAAAATAAGTAAAACGGTGGCGCTTTTATCAATAACTCTGGGCGCAAGGCACTTTTTTGAATTCATCTGCTATATACTCCTCCAACTGTTGTGAAAAAACGGAGTTATCAGCCGCCGCTTTCAGCAGTGATTCGGTTTCACCATTAAACAATTGGCCCGATGCAATAAACGATGCCAGGGTACTGCTGGCCATAGCATGTTCAGTTTGTACAAGAGGTTTTCGTAAAAGTCCTAGTATCATCTCTGCTTTGTTGTGTTGTGCAAAACTTTCAAGCTTTGCTTTAACTGACCTGATCTCCTGGATCACGTTCGGAAAATCGGAAGCTGTAAACCTGTCGCTGAAACCCACCAGGTATGGTTGATGATTTTTCATGATGTACATTTTTTGCTCCTGCTTATATCAGCCTTGTGACTTACTATAAGCAGGCATTTTATGATTATCCCTTCGCCAGTGGCAGAATATTTTTTTGAATTTTTCCAAAAAAAGAATCCAGTGCCATTTCTCCTAATTTCTCGGTGATGCCTGAATCCTTGAACTTAGGGTGAACCAGTATAAATGGTTGGGGCCTTTCCCGTGTATCTGCCACGGCAACCCCCACCAACCTGTTTTCGATTTCGCAAACCCACATGCGCCGGCTTCCATTAAGCATTTGTGCTGCACGCCCCAGACTCCGTTTTGCGAGCGCTTCTAACTGCTGGCTGGCCACTGTGAGTAGGTTGATCTGAGGCATATCGGATATGGTGCCTCCCGGGTAAATTTTAGTTTCAATCATTATCTTAATTTTTAAATGTATGTTCCAAACAGGTGTTTACGGTGAGTACTTTCTCATGCGGCAATAACAAGGTTATTTCAATTTTATACAAGTGGGTCAAACTTTCCGTTTTCATCTTTATCATTAGTAACCACCGTTTAGAAGAGGATAATGGGATGCGATGAAAATATCGGTGGCTTGCACACGATTATTACCGGTATATTTCAAGAATTTCTATTACCCGGCCCTTTCGTGACCCGGGTGTACAAAACTTGCCGGCTGTAAGGCAGTTTCATTTTTAAAAAGCT
>CBFGLL010000242.1:0-4187 GCA_965649585.1 uncultured Chitinophagaceae bacterium
AAAGATCGAATGTGGAATGCCTGAATTTAAGTGTACTAAAAAAACTCTGGAAAGGGTTTAGTGCAACATTACTTTTAAAATCATCCTTGAGTGTAAATGCATCGCTCCAGCGTAGCGGGTATTGACCCAATCGTCCAAAAATAAACAGGCCCATCAGCAAAATGGTTGGAATGAAATACCATTTCCGGTTTTTCTTTGAAACGGTAACCCCGCCAGATGCTATAGTATGAATTAGTTTTTTATTGAGCCACCAGGCCAGTGCAACCAGGCCGAGGATTACAAGCGTCATAGAAAACAACGGATAAGTTTGGCGCATCATCGTAAAAGAAATGGCCGCATCTTCAAAAAAATTCAACACAGATGCATTCAAACGATCCTGCAGGTAATCGTAATGGTAAAAGTCTGCTACATAAAATAATAATACCAGCAGCCAGCAGATACTCAATATCACCGGCCATATTTTTTTAGCCCTTCCATTGCGAAAGGGATTAAAAAAAGGAATAAAACATAGCAGTAACATGGCAAGGCCCATAATGCATACCACCCTTGCATCGTAACGCATTCCTAAAACGATTGCGCTACCGGTGAGTGATCTGCCCGGACTGGCATAAGTATAAAAAAAGAAAAAACGATAGGCCGTCATCAACACAAACAGCGCCAGCATACCCGATAATACCCACCTCAGCAGCTTTGGCCATCGGTTTAATAACCCCATGATTCCAGAATTTTTAAGAGGGGCAAAGGTAGTTTAATTATTTTTGACCCTTATTCTACAATATGCAAAAGCTGCTGGAGCTTGATAAAGAATTTTTTTTCCTGATCAACTACAAATGGAGCAATTCATTCTTTGATGCTATTTTCCCCTTGGTTCGGAACCAGTATTTGTGGGTGCCGCTTTATTTTTTCCTGTTCGTGCTGGCAATCGTAAACTTTAAAAAAGATTGGTGGAAATGGGTATTATTTGCTGCTGTGCTTGCCACCATTACTAATTGGGTTAGCAGCGATCTTATTAAAGAAAACATCTTTCGTTTAAGGCCTTCCAGCGACCCGGAAATGGCGGGTAAAATGCATTTTTTACTGAATTACCGACCACGCAGTTCAAGTTTCACCTCTTCCCACGCCACCAACCATTTTGGCCTTGCAGCGTTTTTTTATTACACATTAAAACCATACATCGGAAAATGGGGCTGGTTGTTTTTTGCCTGGGCAGGCATTATCATATTTGCGCAAGTGTATGTGGGTGTACATTACCCGCTCGATGTTATCGCAGGTGCTGCTATTGGTTTTCTTTTCGGATATTTGTGCGCAATTATTTTTAATAAATACTATCCCCTGCGATAACAACCGACATGACTGAGATCTTTATACTTGTATTTTTAATTTTACTGAATGCCATTTTTGTAATGACAGAAATGGCACTGGTAAGCGTGCGAAAGGGAAAACTGGAATCCTTAAAAAACAAAGGAAACCACAAAGCGGCCACAGCTCTGAAACTGGCTGAAAATCCCGATAAATTTTTGTCAACCGTACAGATAGGCATTACACTCATTTCTATTTTAACGGGTTTGTATTCCGGGGAAAAGTTTGGAAAGGACCTGCAACCCTACATCGAAAAAATTGAATTTCTGCAACCCTATGCCGAAACCGTTTCCACTTCCATTGTAGTGATCATTGTTACTTTTTTATCAATCATTTTTGGTGAACTGCTCCCTAAAAGAATTGCACTGGCAAAAGCCCAGCAGATTTCTTTATTGGTGGCAGCGCCAATGAATTTTTTGTCGAAGCTGGCCTACCCTATTGTTGGTTTACTCGCCTTTATTTCAAATGGTATTTTTCGGTTGCTCAAATTCAACAATATGAGCGACAGTGCCGTTACCGAGGAAGAAATAAAAGCAATGGTATTGGAAGGCAGTGAACACGGGGAGATTCAGGAAGACGAAAAAGATATCATAGAGAGGGTGTTCCACCTGGGCGACCGGAGCATCACTTCACTAATGACGCATAGAACGGACATCGTCTGGTTCAATATGAATCAAACCATCGATGATATTAAAAAGGAAGAGGAACTGGCGTTTAGTACATACCCGGTATGTGAAGACACCGTTGACAATATCCGGGGACTTATATCTATCAAAGATTTGTTCAGGGCGGCACCAGGCACGCCATTGAGTGAACTTGCAAAACCGGCATTGTTTGTTCCTGAAAATAACAAGGCTTACCAATTGCTGGAAAAATTTAAATCTACCAAGATCCACACCTGCTTTATTGTAAACGAATATGGTACACTCGAAGGAATGATAACCCTCAACGATATACTGGAAGCGATTGTGGGAGATGTACCACAGAGCGGCCAGGAAGAGTACGAAATTGTTGAGCGGGAAGACGGCAGCTTTTTGGTAGATGCACAGATCCATTTCTACAACTTCCTTAGCTACTTTAACCGGGCCGACTGGCTAACAGACGATGACCGTGATTTTGATACGGTTGCAGGTTTTGTATTACACGAACTCGAACATATTCCTCAAACCGGTGAAAGTTTTGAATGGAGAGATTTCAAATTTGAAATTATTGACATGGATGGTCAGAGGATTGACAAAATAATGGTGACCATTTCTGAAGACCTGAAAGAAGAATTAGACGAAGAATAATTAAAACCGAAGGCTGGTGGTTTTTTCAGGGTTGTTGAGTTTGGTACTTTTTCGTGTACCATTTACCGTTACATGCATCAGCCCGAGTTGCTGCTCGTGGTAAGCGTATAACAGATCATTATAAATGTCCACGGTTTCAGGAACCGGTACATTTACCGCTTCAAAATAGCTGTAGATCCCTTCATCAATTCGTTCGTAACCCAGATACCGCATCTGTAACCTTTTACCGTTTACGCTAAACTGCAGGTGTTTTTGTACATAATCGCTCACCAGTTTGTCCATAGCAGCCCTGTTGGAAGGGTTGAGCAAGTCAACATGCGTTTTATAATCCATTCGAAGGGTTCTTTCAAAATCATCGATAAATAATTTGCAACTTACCTCCAGTGATTTTTCCCTGGGGTTATGCTCTGCCTCTACCACGCTCACATAAATAGGGTGATAAGATG
This sequence comes from uncultured Chitinophagaceae bacterium, assembly GCA_965649585.1. Lineage (GTDB taxonomy): Bacteria > Bacteroidota > Bacteroidia > Chitinophagales > Chitinophagaceae > Ferruginibacter. The sequence goes on from CBFGLL010000242.1 coordinate 3,095, forward strand.
CGCCGGAAAAAACGAACACCAGGAAACCCGCCAGGAACCATTTATATAAAATACTGCCCATTGAAAAAAGGAAAGCTGCTTTAATGTTAAATTTGGAGATATTTGTTTGCAAACTTAGTATAAAGGAATCTACTGCATCGGGACCATGAATGATTTTACATTTTTTTTTGATTTAGGATGGCAGCATATTATAGGCAAAGATGCATTGGACCACCAACTTTTTATTATTGCATTATCAGCCATATACCTGCTTAACAACTGGAAGCAGGTACTGATACTGGTTACGGCTTTTACTGTTGGGCACTCCCTCACCCTGGCCTTAAGTACCTACGAAGTTATTTCAGTAAGTTCAAAATGGGTTGAGTTTTTAATACCACTTACCATCGTGATTACTGCATTGCAGAACCTTATTAAAACTGAACATCATTACGGCCAGTATCGTTGGCAGTATTTTATCGCTTTGTTCTTTGGATTAATACACGGACTGGGGTTTGCCAATACCATCCGGTTCATGCTGGCAGAATCTCAAAGCATTACCATGCCGCTGCTTGGATTCAATGTAGGCCTGGAAGTGGGGCAACTGCTCGTGGTAGGATTAGTGCTTCTCATTAGTTATTTGGTGGTAAACACCCTGCACCTTCGAAGAAAATGGTGGGTTTGGACATTATCCTTAATATCGCTGGTAATTGCCGGCTATATTTGTATTCAACGATGGCCACTCTAAAATTTCAAAGTATTCAGAATTATAAAACTTAAAAATGAAACAATTACTATCCATTATCATGTTGAGTTTAATTGCCAGCGGCAGTTTTGCACAGGATATTAAAAACAACCCGGGCAGCAATCATGGCAATCGTTTTGAACAATTGGGCACCATTCTGCCCACACCAAACGAATACCGTACTGCAAGCGGGGCGCCGGGTCCAAAATACTGGCAGCAACGTTGCGACTACGATATTACCTGTGAACTTGATGAAGTTAACAGGAAGCTGATTGGTAAGGAAACGCTTACCTATTATAACAACTCCCCCGATGTGTTGACCTACCTGTGGTTACAGTTGGATGAAAACCAACATAGCACTAAAAATAATTC
>CBFGLL010000243.1:0-4167 GCA_965649585.1 uncultured Chitinophagaceae bacterium
GCAGTTCGTTTTGGGCCTGCAGGTTTAAATAATAAGTAACAGGCCTCAGCTTATTAATAAAAGAGATGCCCGGCACATTTGCACTGATACCTGTTTTAGCCCTGGCATCACTAAAATAAGTTGACCATCCCACCATACCGCCGATCCAGCTCACAGAGGTATTGCCAAGCTCCATAGAGTTTGACCCGCTACCTACATGCCCGGCATTGTATCCAATGGCCGTGAAGTTGGCGGGGTTGGTGCCGTTATTATTGCCGGCAAAAGCGCCGATAGCGGTGTTCTGGCTACCCGACACATTGGCCCTTAGCGCCCAGTGACCATGTGCCGCATTATTGGTGCCGATGGTATTATAAAACAATGCTTCATTACCTGCTGCAGTATTGTTACTCGCTGTGGTATTGGAATATAAAGTATTAACTCCTACCCCTGTGTTAAAGCTGCCGCTGGTATTGGCATACAGCGATTGATAGCCCGAAGCAACATTACTGGCACCCGCTCCATTGTTCCTGAGCGCAATGGAGCCCATGGCGGTATTATAATTACTATTATTGGCTAAAAGTGCTTCCACTCCAAGCGCTGTATTGCGGATACCACCTATGTTGCCGGTCAAAGCATTCAATCCTACAGCGCAATTGTTAGTTCCGGTTGTATTGCTAAACAAGGCACCTGACCCAATGCCGGTATTTCCTGATGCACCAATATTGTTGGGGCCTGCAAAGCTCCCTACAAAAGTATTACTACTCCCATTCGTATTGTCTGTACCGGCATTATCTCCAATAAAAGTATTACCCGAGCCAGATGTATTTTTCAAACCCGCACCAGACCCTACAAACACTACACCCCATGCAGTATTGCTCATACCTGCTTCATATCCTATAATGGTGTTCCAGGAGCCTCCGCTGTTTCGCCCTGCCCTGCCTCCTATTAATACATTGTTGGAACCTGAATTAAAATAACCCGCACTGTCGCCCACAGCCACATTAATGTGGCCGCTATTTGATTGTAGAGCAGAAGAGCCAATGGCAACATTTTGAGTGCCCGAAAAGTTTTGCAGCAATGCCTTTGTACCCAGGGCCGTATTAAAACCATTAGCATCTATCACGCCCGCATGTTGATTATTTACTTTAAAGCGCAGGGGCACATTGTCCCCGGTGCCTACAAAATGCTGGGCTGTATCTGTACCGGTATTGCCGCCAAGCGCCCAGCCGCTTTTAAACACAATGGTTTGCCAGTCGGGTGTGGTACTGCCCATGTTCACCATCAGCTGATTTTTTACAGAGTCATACACCAGTAATCCTTTGGCGGGATTGGCGATGGCCATCATCTCCGCCGTGGTAAGCCTTGGTATCAGCAGGCCCCTACTGCCATGGGTAATATCGAGCTGGGCCGATGCGTGCGGACTGCCGGTGCCGATGCCCACGTTTTGCGCATATACAGGCAAGGCATACATACCAACCACCAGCAAAAAAATATAGAGCTGCTTCATAAACAGGAAATTAAATGATGAACAATAATTTTCTGCAGAAACAGAGATGAGCGATGGACATTAAATATAGGGACTGGTAGCGGGAATTGCAAGGGGAATTGAGTGTGCGGGGGAAGATGGTTAGAGATTATTGGGGGTGAAGGGGGTGGATGAGTGGACACTGTAATGATGCACCGGGTCGGCGGAATGGGCACTGAGGAACGGTGGGACTAATAAGAAAAGGGAACTCCAATATCAGCGGAACAGCAACATGGATGGAAGGCGCCGATATATGAGACGCCGATGCAGGTGTTTTCACCTGCATCCAAACTATTGCAAGCTCACAATTTATTTTCTATATTGTTCTATGACTTGGACGCCAATGCAGGTGTTTTCACCTGCATCCAAACTATTGCAACCTCACAATTTATTTTCTATTTAGAGACGCCGATGCAGGTGTTTTCACCTGCATCCAAACTATTGCAAACTCACAATTTATTTTCTATTTTGTATTATGACTTTCCCCTACCCTACAGAATGGCCACAGTTTTTTACCGCATCTATAAAAAGCCGGCAGCCTCTACTGGCTAGTGATAAATACAAAAGAATAATCACAGACAGCCTTCACTTTATGGTAACAAACAAACGCATCGAACTAAATGCGTTTGTTGTGATGGATGATCATATGCACCTTATATGGCAACCATTACCAGGCCATACGCTTTCATCCATCCAACTAAGCTTTATGAAGTTTACGGCGCAAAACATCAAATTTGCACTTGCCATCGACGATCCTTTTGCGTTGGAAAAATGTAAGGTGAACAAGAGCGACCGGCAATACCAAGTATGGAAACGCCAGCCCCTGAGTGTTGAGCTCAGTACAGAAAAAGTATTTATGCAGAAATTGGACTATATACATTATAACCCAGTTAGAGCCGGCTTTTGTAAATATCCGGAGGATTATGAATTTTCTTCTGCAATGTATTATGAGAATGGGCTGGATAAATTTGGAATGCTTACGCATTATTTAGGTTAATGATTTTTAGCTCTCCTCGGCTTATCGCTGCAGGTGAAAAGAGGGTGACCGAGAATATTTTCCGAAGGAATTTTTAAGGTTTACACTTTTGCAACCTGACACATCTAATTCTTAAAATGAGAAGAACTATCTTATCATGATAGTTTCAGTTTATGTAATCTTTTTATGTTGTATCCGATGCAAATCAACTTCCATTCTGCTGTTGTTTTTTCAATACCACGTAAATGAAGCTTAATATAACCCAGATTGTGTTTTATGACTCCGAAAATTGTTTCTATGAGCATTCGTTTTCGGTAGACAATCTGTCCTTCAAGACTGTTTAGTCGCTCCCTGACCTGTTTACGAAGCCATTCCCGTTTTTCTACTTGAATTTGTCTGTATTTTCCTTTGGTGCATGCTTGTTGCTTATCGCAAGCCGGGCAGAACTTACAGACATATATATCAACCTTTTGATTTCTTTTGATGCAACTAGATTTTCTGCTGTAGATTAATTCTTGTTTTTCAGGGCAGGTAAAAGTATTTTTCTCCTTGTTATAAACGAAATGGTTTCTATGGTACGGATTTTTTTCATCCTCCATCTCAGTAAGCATTGCCTGGTCCGGCATATAGATATTCCTGTTACTATTATTTAAAGTTTCAAAATGGCTGTAGGAAGCATAGCCACTATCAGCGATAATATTTGTGTATTTCTCTTTAGATGTTTCCTCTGCTGTTTCTATTGAGGTTATCGTTTCTGATCTGTCACTGGAGTTATTGGATGTGTAGGCTCCAACAATAATTCCATCCTCGGTTATAGCCGCCTGACAATTGTAGTTGGTGTCAATGCCTGTTTTGCCCTTAATAAATTTTGCATCATTGTCGGTAAGGTTAATGCGTTGCTTCTCATCTTTTATTTGTTCAAGGGCTGCCTTAATCCTTTCTTTCAGTTTCTGTTTTGAGTGTAATTCCTTTGGTATCTCATCACCTCTTTTATTACCATACAATTCATCTTCGGTTTCATCATTGCGGGCAGCTTCATTCAACATAGCAGTAATGTCATCTTCAACTCTGCAAAGCCATTCTTCATATTGTTCTTTGTTTCGGGTTTGATTTCCGTTAGCATTCGCTCTTAACTTAGTTCCGTCTAATATTAACGTGCCTGCTTTAGCCATCCCCAGTTCTTTGCAAAGTTGTACTATATGGCTAAAGCATTGATGAACAAAAGAAATATTGTTTTTACGAAAATCATTAAGGGTTCTAAAGTCGGGCTTATACATGGATGCTAAAAACATAAAGGCAGTATCCTGTTGGCAGGCAGCGGCAATTTTTCTTCCTGATCGAACTCCGGTGCAATACCCGTAAAACAAGAGCTTCAACATTAAATGCGGATGATAACTCTTCTGGCCCAACATACTGTATTTCTTCTCAATCATTCTAACATCGATAGTATCAACGATGTCATTCACAACTCTGGCCAGGTGGCCGGGAGGAATAAAATCTTCTACGCTTGGTGGCAGCAGAAACATTTGATCAGTTGTAATGGGTTTGAATTTTTCCATGCAGCAGAGACAAACTTTATGACTACTTTGTTGCTAGCCATTTATCAACACATGTGAATTCTCGGTCACCCTCTTTTCACCTGCATCCAAACTATTGCAAGCTCACAATTTATTTTCTATATTGTTCT
>CBFGLL010000244.1:0-4160 GCA_965649585.1 uncultured Chitinophagaceae bacterium
CCAAATTATCAATATGGGTTCACGACGACAGTGCGGATGATACTACCCTCTTTGAGTTGACCGAAGATTTGGATGAGTTTATAAAAGGTTTTTAATAGGAACTGCTCAGAGGCCTGCTGCTTTAGGCCTCTACGCACGAAAAGCTTTGAGCTGCCGGAATTTGCAGGGTAACATTTTGTGGGATCAAAGGATTTCCGGGTACAGATACATCCTGGAAAGTCTAAAAAATATGTTTACGTTTCTACAGTTATTATTATTTATGTTGCTATCGGTAGCTATCTATGGCCAGAAAAAAATTGCCATAGACAGCGCTCTAAGCAATAATAGCCATGCATGGTTAGCAAAAAAGAAGAGAGCTTTGCCCGGCAAATTTTTTGAGATGGGCGACTTTAAGTTACTGAGTGTAAAAAAGGTTAAGAAGAGTATTGCTGCGAAAAAAAAGGAAAAGAAATTTTTTAACCTGGGGCCCTTGTTTGGCAAATCCGAATGTTTCCCTGAAACGATCACATATGAAATAACAGCAAAGCTGCTTACCGATACTGCGGATATAAAACTAGATGTGTACATGGTAACTGTTACAGACATTCCCGGTTTTTTTTCCAAACAAACTGAAACAAAACGGAGGCATATAGACGGTGTAAGTGGCGAAGTGCATTTCCGCAACGACAGCCTCCCCTGGAGAATTAATATCAACGGTGTGATGTTTAATTACCCGGTGAGTGGCAAGATATCAGCTGCAGGTGAGCAATATGATATTACATCCGTTGAGCATTATGGAACCAAAAGAAAGAAGATTGTACTTGGTTCTCAACCAAAGGGAATTTTAATAAAAAAACAAGGTGTTATAGACATGGCGGCCATACAGCTGAACACCAAAAAATACGTTTGGGTTAAAAAAACTGCATCGCCCATGGAACAGCTGGTTTTTTCCATGAGCTTTTCAATTATCCTGCAGTCAATTGATCAGGTGAGATAAAAATCAAGAAACTAAACAGTTTAAGGAAGCTTGTGCGGCCAAAAGAAAAGGCAGCGAACACTAAGCCGAATGCATGACCTTACATGCGAGTGAATAAAAAAATAAGCGGTTGCGAAATACGCAGCCTCATGGTCGCAAGGAAGCGACTTTCACAAATATATAAGTTATATTGGCGGGGTTCCCGGTTCGTTATTTAATTCCGAAACCGTATGGGTTTTTTCTCGCATCGGTTTTTATTCTAAAACTTTGTTGTTTTATATTTGTTTGAAACAAGATGTCTGCTTCACCCCGCTACTTACTCAACTTGTATTAGCGGAGAATGGGCTGCCTATTTTTGGCATAACATTAGGAGCATCAATTGCTGCATTCCATACCCGTACACACGGGTAGCATAATTTTTTTACAAAGTTTAAAACCAGTATTATGAAATGGATCGGAAGAAGAGAAAGTACTAATGTAGAAGATCGCAGGGGGCTCTCCGGCGGCCAGATGGCGGCAGGCGGCGGCATTGGAGCCGTGGTGATCTACCTGCTATATAGTTTACTGAGCGGAAACGAAATAGATCCTTCGCAGGTGCAAAGGGAACTGGGTTCGCCCACTACCCAATCGGCACCATTAACACCCGAACAACAAAAAGCCGATAATGACAGGGCATCCTTTGTAAAAGTAGTGATGGCCGATACCGAAGATGTATGGAATAAAATTTTCAGCGAAAATGGCCAGCGTTACCAGGAGCCAACGCTGGTGCTGTTTAGAGATGGGGTGCAATCTGCCTGCGGATCGGCGAGTTCAGCTTCCGGGCCTTTTTATTGCCCGGGCGATGGTAAGTTGTATATCGACCTTTCTTTTTACGAAGACCTGCAGCATAAACTGAATGCGCCGGGCGACTTCCCCATGGCATACGTAGTAGCGCATGAAGTGGGTCATCATATTCAAAACCTGATGGGCACCGCCGGTAAGGTAAACCAGTTGCGGGGGCGATTGTCGGAGGCCGAGTTTAACAAGTATTCTGTAATGATGGAATTGCAGGCCGACTTTTATGCAGGTGTGTGGGCCAACCATGCACAGCGTATGAAAAATATTTTAGACCCCGACGATATCAACGAAGCGCTTACTGCTGCCAGTGCCATCGGCGACGACAGGCTGCAGCGCCAGGCCACCGGGCAGGTAGTGCCTGATGCATTTACACATGGTACATCAGCGCAGCGCATGTACTGGTTTAAAAAAGGATTTGAAACCGGTGATGTGTCGCAGGGGGATACGTTTAATGATCCTTCGCTGCAATAGTCGGGAGTTGGCAGTCGGGAGTCGATAGTCATTTAGTCAATAGTCATATAGTCATTGGGCAACCGCAGCATCGCTTCTCCGCTGCGGGCGCTGCGTGAAAGGCCCCTCCCAGCCTCCCCAGGGGGAGGAGTGAGAACAGGGCAGCCGGGAGTCATTAGTCAATAGTGATATAGTCATTGGGCACCCGCAGCATCGCTACCCCGCTGCGGGCGCTGCGTGAAATATTCTTTGCATATCCGCCACAGCAGCAGCCATCATAAACCTTCATGATCATCATGTTCATCAGCGTTCTCTTTTTGAACAATCAGCTGGTTCGTGAGGACACGAACCACGGCGATAGGAGTCGGGATTCATTAGTCAATAGTCATATAGTCATTGGGCACCATCAGCATCGCTGCCCCGCTGCGGGCAATGCGTGAAATATTCTTTGCATATCCGCCACATCATCCGTCATAACCTATCAGGATCATCAGCGTTCCCCCTGCTGCGCAGCAGCCTGCACCAAACAAACATTAAAAAAAATATGCAGGCTTCCCCAATAAACTTTTCGGTTATGCGTTTATGCTGTACCTAATATACCCCTTATGAGATTCTTATTACCCATCGCACTGTTTGTGTGCGCCCCTTTTGCTGCTTTTTGCCAAAACCTCGACGGCCTATGGAAAGGCAGCATTCAAAATGATTCCACCAAAGACATTTTGCAGTACGAAATATTGATCAGCAAACAAAAAGGGAAATACATCGGCTATTCCCATACCTGGTTTTTGATCAATGAAAAAAAGTATTACGGCATCAAAAAAATTAAAGTGCATATTGCCCGTGATGGTAAAATAGTAGTGCAGGATGAGGAACTGCTGGCAAATAACTACCCGGTACCTTTAAATGAAAACGTTCGCCAGCTCAATATTCTTGATTTTGTTGCTAAAGGAACAGAGCCCGAACTCAAAGGCATTTTTGTAACCAACCGTACAAAGGAATTTGCCCCACTTACGGGCAGCACCCGCCTGCAAAAGGTAGCAATAACCGGCTCCAGCGACCTCGTCGATTTCCTGGAACGCAATAAAAAAGGAAACGATTTTACGGCGGTAAAATAAACGCTTCTTATATGGATTTTAAGATAAAAAAGCTGCCAACCATGTGGTTGGCAGCTCCTTTTATTTCATGTGTTGTTTTATAGTTTTACCAGTTTCATCTCTGCATGCTGACTGCCCTGCAGCACTCTTATAAAATACACACCTGCTTTATAGGTAGCTCCTATTTTGATGGCATTTCCAGGCTGCAAATTACTCCTTGTTTCTATAATTCTTCCCTGCTGGTCTGATACCTGCATCAATATCCTTTCTTTTGTATCCTGTGTATTTACCTGTAGTGTAAATACATCACTGGTGGGGTTAGGAAATGCCTGTAATGACAGCTTTTCGTTGCTGGATTTTAATGCGGGTTCTGTAGCAGTTTTTGCATAAGTAGGAGCAGGCGGCACACCATCTACATAAATAATGCTGTTGTCACCAACTGCCTGTACAGGATCATCGGCATCGCTGGCACCCGGCTGGTTGTCGTAAATCACCTGCCCGTTGTTGCGGAATATCTTCAACCTTATTTTATCTACCTCTGTGCCATCAAGCCTGCCATCTGTTACCGTCATAATAAAATTGAGACCACTTTGTTCGCCGGTAATTTTACCCGTACCCCTGAACTGTGCTTTATAGCCCGACACCGCCAGGTAATTAAAGTTGAGTGCATTGAACTCAAAGCTGCCGAGTTTAAATTCAAACTGTGTTTCACCTTTGGGTTTGGCCGCATTACCATAGTTTACAGCAAAGCCATAACTTGCTTTACCGGTAGCGCTGGCATTTTGTAAAAGCGCACCAGCCTGCGATGGGAACCATCCGCCTCC
>CBFGLL010000245.1:0-4159 GCA_965649585.1 uncultured Chitinophagaceae bacterium
TCCCAGTCTTCAGTTAAATCTGTAAAAAATGCCGAGGTGGTAAATGCGAGGTTCAGTTTTGGAGTGCTGTCATCTGTACCAGTAGACCATGAACCTGTTGCCGTAAGGAGGCTGTTTGCTGCGGTAACCATGCCGCCGTTTGCAAAGGTGAAATTAAATGAATTGAAATTGGAGGTTTCGTCCACCCCATCGTCAACAAATAATGAAACTTTCCAGGTTCCTGATTTCAGGGTGCTGCCGGTGAGGTTAGCCATATTGCTGTCGTCGTTATCTTTAGAGCAGGAATTAGCCAACAACAAAATACCACATGCAAAAACGATTGTAAGAAGCTGCTTCATAATTATAAGTTTACCCGGAAAAATACAAATATTGTTCCCTAAATGCAGAAAGGCCCTTTGTGGGCCTCCCTGTAAATTGTATTTATCGTTCTATCCTTCGGTTAATCCTAATTTTTTCATCACAATGTCGCTAACACCTGTGGTTGAGTAACCACCGTCATGAAACAGGTTTTGCATGGTAACCATCCTGGTAAGATCGCTGAATAAAGTAATACAATAATTAGCACAATCTTCTGCACTTGCATTTCCCAAGGGAGCGATTGCCTGGGCATAATCAAAAAAGTCGCCAAAACCTTTGATACCGGTACCTGCAGTAGTTTTTGTGGGTGATTGTGAAACGGTATTAATTCGAACTTTTTTCTCCACACCATAGTGGTATCCAAAACTGCGGGCTATGCTTTCCAACATCGCTTTTATATCAGCCATATCGGTGTAAAAAGGGTAAGTGCGTTGTGCTGCCATATAAGTGAGGGCCACCACGCTTCCCCATTCATTAATAGCGTCCAGCTTTTTAGCAACCGCCAGCATTTTATGAAAACTCATAGCACTTACGTCAATGCCTTTGGCAAAGTAATCGTAGTTGCTTTCTGTATAAGGTATTTTTTTTCGAATGTTTACACTCATACCGATAGAGTGCAACATAAAATCTATTTTTCCGCCCAACACTTCCTGGCTTTGCGTAAATAAGTTGGTGAGGTCGTCCACGTTGGTTGCATCTGCCGGGATGATCTTGCTGTTGGTCTTTTCTGCCAGTTTATTGATCTCTCCCATACGCATGGCAATCCGCGCATTAGTAAGTACGATGCTGGCACCTTCTTCAAAAGCTTTTTCAGCAACTTTCCATGCAATAGAATTTTCGTCTAAGGCGCCGGTAATGATGCCTCTTTTTCCTTTAAGTAAATTGTAAGCCATATCAGTTATTTGTTATTAAAGTGGAAATTACTTTTGTTGATTAATGTCGTATAAAATCTTTTCTGCCCAATATTCACCAAACTTTGACGCTTCAGCAGCTGTCTCCAGCATTAAACCGTTCATAATACGAAGGGTTTTTTTACCAGTGGAGGTTCGATAAAATTGTTGCAAATCTTTTATTTCGTCAATGCTAAAGTGTTTGCGATAAACTTTGGTAAACAGGTTTCTGTAATATGCCTTCACTTCCGGTGCGGTAAGGGAGGCTGAAAAGCGGTCGAGATAGTCTATCGTTTCGGGTGCTGTTGCTGTCGAAGTGGATTGGGCTATCATATCCTGTGCCGCTTGGATGGCTATATCAACCAACCCCATCTCATCTATCAACCCGTGAAGTTCAGAGGTCACCAGGTCGTTAGGGGCCATTGTAGTATCATAGTTTTTAACAGGTGCTGCAGGTCGATATACTACATCTTCAATTTTGTCGATATTACCGGTAGATATTGCCCGGTCTTCCCTGATCTCTTCTATCTTTTCCTCCTGGTTGTTTACCTGCTTTTTGCTAATAGATTTTTTTTCTTGTTTGGAATTTGACTGCGCACACAATTGTAAACTGGAAACGCTACAAAAAGTCATTAGCAATAAAAAAATAATCCTGGTCATGCACTTTAGTTAAGTTGTAAAAGTAATTTTTTAAGGCTGAAATAAAAAACCCCGGAATTTTATTATAAGCAGGGCGACAAAAAAACTGAGTGTTACCATTCCAACAAAATGCGCCAGGAAAAACAGGAAAAGGTGGTTTACAGACATCCTTGGATTTATAAAACGCCTTATCAGCTTATGCATGCCATACCCCAATAGCAACACCACAACCAATACCAGTAAGATGGAAAGTTTACTCATGCTTGTGCTAATTGCCCACCATTTCCCGGGCATTCTCCAGCGCTGCGGCCGTGGGTTTTTCACCACTGAGCATTTTTGCAATCGCCGTAATACGTTCATCGTTGCTGAGCCTGCGAATGGAAGTACGTACCTGGTCGTTTAAAATATCTTTGTACACAAAATAATGAGCATCCGCCCGGGCGGCTATCTGCGGTTGATGGGTAATGGAAATTACCTGGTGACTTTTAGCAAGCTCTTTCATTATAATGCCTACCTGCTTTGCAGCTTCACCGCTGATGCCGGTATCTATTTCGTCGAAAATTAAGGTGGGCAATTGTAGTTTTTGCGCTACCAGCGATTTTACCGTTAACATCAGCCTGCTGAGTTCACCACCGCTGGCCACTTTGTGCAGGGGTTCAAAACGATTACTTTTATTAGCATCAAACAAAAAGCTGATAGCATCTTTACCGGTAGCAGAAAGTGTGCTGTCCTGCACCTGCACTTGCAACCTTGCATTGGGCATGCCCACCTGCTTTAACAACTGGTTTACCCTCTTTACGAAACTATCTACCTGCGCTTTTCTTGCTGAAGATATTTTTTCGGCAATTTCCATGCTGGCATTAAGACTATTACTTGTTTCGGTTCTTAGTTTTTCGATGGCATTACCAATATTTAAAACCGATTCCAGTTTCTGCTGAAGGCCTGCCTGTATTTGTAATAGCCCGGCAGTATCATGTACATTGTGTTTTTTCTGGAGCTTGTATGCTGCGCCCAGCCTATCGTTGATGGTTTCAATACGCTCCGCATTGTATTGAATTCCGTCGTTAATATGTTCCAGTTCTCCATTCACATCCTGCAGTTCCACAAGGCTGCTTTGTATTCTCTCTGATAAAGTTTTTATTTGTGGATGATAAGTTTCCAGGGCGCCTAATTTTTGCACCAGGCTTTTGATCTGCGCCAGTAAGGGCGTTTCAGACCCATTAAATTGAAAACAGATTGCCGATAATTGTTGTTTGATATTTTCGGCATTGCTGAGCAACGTGAGCTCCCCTTCTATGTCTTCCAATTCATTTTCCCGGAGGTTTAACTCTTCCAGCTCGTTAAATAAAAAGCGATTATAGTCAAGTTCCTTATTGGCATCGGCTTGTTGCTTTTCTAATTGCTCTAATTGTTTTTTATAATTGATGTAAGAGGCAAACGAAACCTGGAGTTGCTGCAGCAGGGCTGCATTATCTGCCAAGGCATCCAATACCTTTCTTTGAAAATCGGTTTCGGCAATGCTCAATGTATCAAACTGCTGGTGCAGGTCAACCATTAATACTGCCAGCGACCGAAGCTGGGAAAGATTTACAGGAGTATCGTTAATAAAACTCCTGGATTTTCCCGATGCAGCAATTTCTCTCCGCAACAAAATCTCTTCTTCCAGGTCGAGTTCATTTTCTTCAAAAAACTGCTTGAACTCCGGGGAATACCTGATTTTAAAAATTCCTTCAACGATACATTTTTTGTCTTGCTGTTGTAATACCGAGCTGTCGGCCCTTTCGCCCAGGATCAGGTTTAAAGCGCCCATGAGGATACTTTTTCCTGCTCCTGTTTCGCCGGTGATAATATTAAGGTGACCGGAAAAATCAATTACCAGCTCATTGATGATGGCGTAATTCTGTATATGAAGTCGTTGAAGCATTGAAGCGGCAATTTAGCGACAAATTTCGATGGCTGTAGACGAAAAGCAGAACTAAAAATGAGCATAGCTGTAAAGGCGGAGGCTCCCATCGCTACGCCGGCCGGCAATAAAGAAAGTATATTTTTTCATGTCGCCCAGTTGAACAGCAGTATTGGCCAATTGTACGCTGGTATCTGCCACCGACACCTGGTAATAACCCGAATCCAACCGGTTAAACCGTGCCCAGGTTTCATCTGCAGTAGCGGCGCCGGCATATAGCTGGTTTGGGAGCACCACGGAATTGGTGGGTGAATTAAAACTAACATTCACGATGCCGGCATCGGCAGAGAGATTGAAAAATCGAACAGCA
>CBFGLL010000246.1:0-4155 GCA_965649585.1 uncultured Chitinophagaceae bacterium
TTGTAAAAACGCCTGTTACAAAAGCTGTGATCACCGTTCCCGCTTATTTTAACGACGCACAGCGCCAGGCTACACGGGATGCCGGTAAACTGGCGGGGCTGGATGTATTACGAATTATTAACGAGCCTACTGCTGCCAGCCTTGCTTATGGCCTGGGGCTGGATGCCACAGAGCATAAATTGATTGCTGTGTATGACCTTGGCGGCGGCACTTTTGACCTGTCTATCCTTCGCCTTGCGGGTGGTATTTTTGAAGTATTGGCTACCAACGGTGATACTTACCTTGGAGGCGACGACTTTGATAATGCGCTGGTTTATTATTGGATGAAACAAAGAGGAATAGACGAAAGCTTTTTCCGAAACAATAAGTCATCCCTCCAGGCGCTGCGGATAAAAGCCGAAGAAGCAAAAAAACAACTCTCCCAACAGGATGTTTTTGAATCAACATGGGATGGAGCGCCGATATCAATTTCAAAAACGCAATTCGATGAACTTATACAACCGCTGGTAGATAAAACAATCGAGAGTTGTAAACGTGCGCTCAAAGACGCCGCTTTACAGGCAACTGACATTGATGCAGTTGTAATGGTAGGAGGCAGCACCCGTGTACCACTTGTTAAAAAAACAGTGGGCAATTTTTTTAAGCGGGAGGTAAATGACTCCATCAACCCCGACGAAGTAGTTGCCTTGGGTGCAGCCATACAGGCAGATATCCTGGCTGGCAATAACCGGCAGATGTTGTTATTAGACGTTACGCCACTCAGTCTCGGTATTGAAACATCTGGCGGCTTAATGGATGTATTGATACCCAGGAATTCGAAAATACCAGGGAAAGCATCCAGGCAGTATACCACCCAGGTAGACGGCCAGGCTTCCATGCGCATCAGCGTATTCCAGGGCGAAAGAGACCTGGTGAGCGACAACAGGAAACTGGCAGAGTTTAATTTAAAAGGTATCCCAGGCATGCCTGCAGGGCTGCCAAAAGTGGAGGTTTCTTTTTTAATTAATGCTGATGGAATACTTAATGTAACGGCACAGGAATTAAGAAGTGGGGTGGCACAAAGCATTGAAGTAAAGCCCCAGTATGGCATTACAGATGAAGACGTAGAACAAATGTTACAGGATTCGCTTATACACGCAAAAGATGATATAGCTGCAAGGGCATTGGCAGAAGCAAAAACAGAAGGAGAGCAATTATTAAAAACAACGGAAGCCTTCCTGCAGAAAAATGCGCAGTTACTTTCTTCCCAGGAATTATTGCAAACAGCCGAAGCCATGCAGGCATTGCAGTTATCTTTAACGATGGAAGATAAAAACCTGATTCAAAATAAAATTGAATCTTTAAACGAAATATCCCGGCCTTACGCAGAGCGTGTGATGGATAATGCTATTGCAGTTGCTTTGAAAGGAAGAAATATTTAGCTTCAATTTTATTTAATCAACCGAGGGTGATCAAAAAGGCTTTCAGCTTCAATAGAAATAACGAGCGATTTACCAACAACTATGATTTGCTTCGTATTGTTGCTGCTCTGTGCATTGCCTTTACCCATTCATTTAACCTGCTGGGCTATAATAATAATGAACCGTTGATGAAGCTATCGGGCGGTCGTTTCGATTTTTCTTTTATCGGGCTATGTATATTTTTTACCATCAGCGGTTACCTGATAGCAAGGAGTGCCCTAAACTCCACGTCGTTACTGAATTATTTGTGGAAACGCTTTTTAAGAATTCAGCCTTTGCTGATCCTTGTGTGTTTATTAAGTGTGTTCCTGCTGGGTCCCTTGTTTACAAAGCTTACCACGCCTGAATATTTTAGTTCATTTTCAACCTACAGTTATTTCAGGAACATATTTCCTGCCACGGGGATACAGTTTACACTACCGGGCGTTTTTACAGAAAACCCGGTGGAGTCAAGTGTGAATGGCTCGCTGTGGACTTTGATCATTGAAGAACGATTGTACCTGCTGTTGAGTGTTTTATTTTTTCTTAAAAAAACCAATCACAAACTATTCGTTTATTTCATAGGCATCCTGGATCTTTTATTTTTCGCAGACCACTTATGGGATTTTTCCGGTCCGCTTGATTATTTCGGTAGTACGCCTATTTTTTATTCGCTGGTTTTTCTCAACGCTTCCTGTGCTTTTCTGCTTAAACTGCCGGTAACCACATTAGCCAAACCAAACTGGGCCCTGGGTATACTGTTAGTTACAATTGTTTGTATGTACCTGGAGCCATTGAGGCCATTGCTTGTGCTGGTGGCCCCCTTGTTTATTTTGTCTGTTGCCAATATAAAAGCTGCTACAAACAAAGCGGGCATATACGGTGATTTTACCTATGGTATTTACATTTTTGCGTTTCCTGTGCAGCAAATAATCATTGCTACAACCGGCGCCGATATGCAGCCAATGGAATTGTTTTTAAAAACGGTGCTGATCGTTGTTGTGCTGGCAATGCTGAGCTGGCATTTACTGGAAAAACTGGTGCTGCAATATAAAAACAGGGTAGGGTAGCCGGGGGTCATTTGATAGTCATCAGCCGGTTCACATATTTTCCAATCATATCAAATTCAATATTCACAAGGCTACCGGTTTGCAATTGTTTTAAATTAGTATGGTCCAACGTGTAGGGAATAATGGCGACCCTGAAAGAGTGATGGCCTATATCGAACAGGGTAAGACTGATCCCATTTACAGTGATGGATCCTTTTTCAATCATTAGGGGGGCAAATTTTTCATCTACTTCAAATCTGAATTCCCAACTCCCGTCTTTTTTTATTATTTCTGAACAAACTGCAGTAGTGTCCACATGCCCCTGGACGATATGCCCATCGATGCGGCCATTCATTTGCATGCAGCGTTCCAAATTCACCCAATCGCCAATGGATAGTTGTGAAAGATTTGTTTTTTGCAGGGTTTCGTCTATTGCGGTTACCTGGTGTTCACCATCCCCGATGGCTTCAACAGTGAGGCATACACCGTTGTGGCTCAGGCTCTGATCTATCTTTAATTCGGGGGAAAGTGCAGATTTTATCCAAAAAATGCTGTTTGTGCCTTTGTGCTGCAACCTGGTAACCTGGCCAAGTTGTTCGATGATACCGGTAAACATGGTTCAAATTTCGACAAAAACCCTTGAATTTGCTTTTTTATGTAAATAATTCCTTTATCTTTGCGGCCCTGCTAGCAAGCTGGCAGTATTTTTTCACAAAAGGAGGTATATAATTTATGCTTATTATCGATTCTAAAGATTGCGAAAACATTGACAAAGCGCTAAAGAAGTACAAGAAGAAATTCGAAAAGAGCCGCACATTGTTGCAATTGAGAGAAAGACAAGCTTTTACCAAGCCATCAGTACGTCGCCGTACGCAGGTGCTAAAGGCTGTGTACAAGCAACAGTTGGCAGCAGGCAAATTCGATTAATCGAACGATATTTAAGCCAGCAACATATTAAACTGATAACCGGTTATCTTTAACTTTGGTTATCAGTTTTTTTATGCCCCCCACATTACAAAACCATATCCTGGAATTTCTCCAATACCTCCAGTTTCAAAAGCGGTATAGCGAGCATACATTGGTATCGTACCGCAGAGACCTCCAGGACTTTGAAGATTACCTGGCCCTGGAATACAGTGACGTGTCCCTGGAAGGTTTAAAGGCCAGCATTATCAGGAGTTGGCTGGCTTCCTTAAAAGAATCAGGCAACCAGTCAAGAACAATCAATCGAAAAATATCCTCCCTCAAATCGTTTTTTAAGTTCAGTATCAAAAAAGGTTATTTGCAGGCCAGCCCGATGTCGGTTATCAGTAACCCCAAAACACCCAAACGTTTGCCGCAGTTTGTAGACAAAAAAGACATTGAAACGCTTTTTAACTACGTGGAATTTCCCGACAACTGGATGGGAGCCACGGAGCGGCTCATACTCAAGATATTTTACCATGCGGGTGTACGGCAGGCAGAATTGTTACAGCTACAAGATCATCATTTTGATAAACACCAGGGAAATATCAAGGTATTGGGAAAGGGTAATAAGGAGCGGGTGATACCTGTTTCCGCCGCCCTGCAGCAGGACATCCTGCATTACCTGGCAGCAAAAACGCAGCAGTTCCCTGATATTAACCATAATTACCTGTTAGTGAGTGACAAGGGAAAAAAATTATACC
>CBFGLL010000247.1:0-4112 GCA_965649585.1 uncultured Chitinophagaceae bacterium
AACACAGCCGGTATCCAGAAAAAAAGGTATTGTATGATCGGCAGCAGCATGAACAGCACAGCCCAGCGCAGGATCATTTTGTTGGAAGCGTTGCGAAACAACAAGAGAAATATGCCTGTAATGGCATACACGGTGAGTATATCTCCTACATAAAATAGCAGCGCATGCAGCAGCCCGATTAAAAACAAAACGCCGATCCGGCGTGCAAAGCGGGCACCAAAGCGGGTGCCGTGCTCGCCGGAGCGTTTTAGTTGCAGGGCAAATCCAATTCCGAATAAAAGCGAGAACAGGGAGTAGAATTTTCCTTCTACCAAAAAATGAAGGGTAAACATAATGGGATGGTCGGCATAGGCCGTTGGCATAGCATCCTGCTGCTGCTCCGATAAAAAAAAGTACCCCGAGTGCGTAGACATATTGGCGATTAAAACACCCAGGAGGGCAAAACCCCGGAGCAGGTCAAGTAAAAAATATCTTTCAGATGCAGTGGTGGGCTGGTGCATAATGGTTGGGTTTTGGTGGGAGTATTGTTGCTAAACAATCTAATTGGGTTAAAAGGTAAAAAAATTGTCAGGATTTTTTATAAGTAAAAACAGCTCAGCAACAGGTGAATGCCGGTTATTGTGAATGGGGCGGACTCGTGAATGATGACTGGAACAATAGCGCCAACTGGGCCTGCGGAATGATACCGCAGTCAGGCTCACAGGTGCTCATCCATTTTTCATATGCTAACTATCCGTCCATTCTCCAAAGCATCCAGCTTAAAGGCATAACGGTGGCAAGCGGTGCGCTGGTAACAGTAGCTTCGGGCGCCACGGTGAATATTGTGCCTTAAGGTTTACGCTTTTCAAAGAGAGCGGTTATACAATTGGGTTGTTAAACCGGTGTATTTAGGACGGGAGAATTCAACTACCGGGGAATTTGATGCCCGTTTGGGTTTGGTAGGATAGCCCGTTTCCACAGATTGGTCATAACCAGCATGTCTTTTTACCTCAATCAGTACGGAAAATGGAACAATTGATGACATTGCTGTTATTGGCTTACATTTTGCAAAAACATCTTTGCACAAAAGCATATAACATGAACGAAAATGAATGGGTAGACAACCCGGCGGAAATGGACGGATTTTAATTAACACAGGCAGCAACCGGGTAAACCCGGTGTACCCCTTAATGGATCAACTGTTCTACCGCTGCAAATAATTGCTCCCGGCTAAATGGCTTGGTGAGATAAATATCCGCCCCGCTTTCCAGCGCAGCATCTTCAGCTGCCTTATCAAAGCCCGAAATCATAATGATCTTGATACCAGGATGTCCCTTCTTTAAAAAAGGAATGAACTCGATGCCGAAACCGTCGGGTAATTTATTATCCAGGATAACAACGGAAGGTTCTGTTTCTTTCAGGTAGGCTTCGGCTTTCTCCAGCGTTTGCACATGATCCAGGTCGATACCTTTCCCCGAAAGCAAAATATTAATCAACAGGCACATATCACCTTCATCTTCTACGATCAATACTTTTTTTGATTTTGTGGTACTCATGAAATTCATTTTTTAATGATGCAGCGAAAATAGGTAGTATTTGCTATTCGGCATTTAGAATTTAGCATTTAGAATTTAGTATTTAGCATTTTGGATTTACCCTTTACTATTTATTACAATTCCTCCTCATAACGCTGCACCTAAAAAACAGCAGTTAACAACCATAAATCACTAAAATTGCGCTTAATTTGTACATGATCCTGATAGTAGATGACAGGCCGGAAAATATTTTATCGCTCAGTTCTATCCTAAAGCTGCATTCATTTAGTGTAGACACTGCCGTTAGTGGCGAAGAGGCTCTAAAAAAGACGCTGAAAAACGATTACTCGCTTATACTGCTCGATGTGCAGATGCCTATGATGGATGGATTTGAAGTAGCGGAGTTTTTATCGGGCAATACCCGCACCATGGATATTCCCATCATTTTTCTTTCTGCCGTAAATACCGAAAAAAAGTTTATTACCAGGGGTTATACATCCGGGGCTATCGATTATATCGTTAAGCCCATCGACCCTGATATTCTTATTTTAAAAGTGAAAACCCTGCACAAGCTGTATGAACAAAAAAGAGAGCTGCAGGAAGCCAGGAAAAATTTAGAGGCCGAAGTCGCTTTCAGGAAACAGGCCCAACTGCAGCTGGCTGAAAAAGCCAATGAACTCACCGGCATTCTCGCTTCTATTCCACAGGTAGCATTTACTGCCAATGCGCAGGGGCAGATTGATTTTGTGAACGACCACTGGTACAGTTATGCTGATTCCATCTCGCAGTTTCCGCAAACACACCCCGACGATTTTAATTTTGAAACCTGCTGGCCCCTGTTGTTGAAAGAGGAGCAGCTGGTAGAAAAGGAATTGCGTATTGCCAGGTTGGGCACGGAGGATTATAAATACCACCTGCTGCGCATAGTGCCGGTAAAAGAAAATGATGTGCTGGTAAAATGGGTAGGCACTTTCACAGATATCGACGAACAAAAACAGGCGGTAAAAAGAAAGGATGAATTCCTGGGCATGGTGAGCCATGAGCTGAAAACACCGCTTACGGTTATCAGTGGTTATGTGCAATTGCTGGATGTGTTGCTGGAAAAACCTACGGCAAAAAACCTGAGTGATAAGGCCATGCAGCAGGTAAAAAAGCTGGAGCGGCTTATCAACGACCTGCTCGATATGTCGAAGATCGATAACGGTAAATTACATTTTGAGCTGGCGCCGCTTGAATTTGGCGTGCTGCTGGAAGCTACCATTAAAACACTTCAGGTAATTAATCCTTCGACCGTTATTAACTATGAGTTTGGTGTAAACCCGGTGATACTGGGGCATGCATTCAGGCTGGAACAGGTGATCGTGAATTTTGTGAGCAATGCCATTAAATATTCGCCCAAGGATAAACCCGTAGATATTATTTCTTACATCACCGCTGACAACAAATTGTATTTTGGCGTGCGTGATCATGGCATCGGTATTTCTCCGGCCCAGCAGGAGCAGGTGTTTCAAAAATTTTACCGGGTGCCCGAGTCTTCCGGTTATGCACAGGGCCTGGGAGTAGGTTTGTACATCTGCTCGCAGATACTCGACCGGCACCATGCTACCTATGGAATTGAGAGTGAACCGGGGAATGGATCTTTATTTTATTTTACGATACCTGTATTAAACCAACCAGCTTAAATTTTTATATACGATCATGAAATCAACCTTAAAGCGTAACCTGCTCATTGGATTTGGCATTTCACTACTGATACTTGTATTGAGTTCGGTAGCCTCTTATTTCAGTATTAAGAATTTATTGGTGAGTCTCGAAAATGTGAACCACACCAATGAAGTGGTAAAAAAGCTGGAACAAACTATCTCCATCACCAAGGATGCGGAAACGGGGCAACGTGGATTCTTACTCACGACTATGGATGTTTTCCTGGAACCTTACAATGGCTCCCAGGCACGGGTGGGTGTGGTGATAGAAGATCTGAAAGAATTGCTTGCTGATAATCCCACGCAACTTGAGAAACTGAAAAATCTTGAAAATATTATCTATAAAAGATTTGCCCATTTGCAGGCGCTGATCGATGGGAAAAAACTCGGGAGCCCGCTCGAAATATCGCATTTGCAGGTGGGCAGGCAATATATGGACACGCTGCGGAACCTGGTGCAACAGATGAAGACCACAGAAGAAACCCTGCTGTTTCAACGTACCGGTGAACTTACAAAGGCTGCTGCATTTACGCCGATTGTGATCATGGCTGCAGCCTTGCTCGCCATCATCATTACGGTGTTGTTTTATATGCGCATGAATAAAGACATTGATGTGCGCAGCAGGATGCAGGAAGAACTGGAAGAAAAAGACAAAACCATCACACGTAGAATCGAAGTGATACAGGATGTGTCAACCAAGATTTCTGGCGGCGACTATTCAGTGCGGGTAGAAGATAACGAGGAAGATAAGTTAGCAGTGATTTCAGTAGCGCTTAATAAAATGGCAGCATCGCTGGAAAAATCTTTCAACGAAATGTCAGAGAGAGAGTGGTTACAAACTGGCATGGCCGGCCTTAATGATACCGTTGTTGGCAATAATAATTTAAAAGAAATT
>CBFGLL010000248.1:0-4107 GCA_965649585.1 uncultured Chitinophagaceae bacterium
CGGATGAAGAAAAAGAGGCGGAACTGGCCATTCGCCTGCAGATGGCCGATGCGGTAGTTGATTATTTAAATAATAATTACGGCGAAGAAATTCAGCAACATGAAGTGTATAAAAGAGTGCTGGAAAAATACAAACGTATGTCGGAGATATCTTACAAAAGGTTAAAAGAAGGGGATATTAACGAGCCGGCCTTCCTGGGCATTTACCGTGGTATGTTGCGGGAACTGGTAGAAGTAAAACGCCAGGCGCTGATACGACTTTCCAGGGAAGATATGTACCCGCTCGAACTGATCCGCATGAAAGAGCATGAACTCGACCTTGAGGAAGCGAGGCTGGAGGAGCAAAATACTTTCAACGCATAATTCCTGCTCACGCTTTATTCGTCATCAAAGATTCTTTTCCTGAACTTTTGGTATAAAAAAGAAACCAGTAGCAGCAGCGTTCCCGTGGTTATATAGCCTATGATTTTTTGAACGGCGGTGAACGACCGGCTGTCAATCAGCAGCAGTTTTAATAATGTGAGGGCGAATAGAAAGATAGAAGCCAACCTCAGTATTTTTATCCGTGCATACATGCCCGTTATAAAAAGCAGTATAGCCAGCAGAAGCCAGATGATGGTAATTGTGAAGCCGGAAAACCGCAGTGCCACCCAACCCGCCAAAGCTGAGATGCCTATTACAAATAACATATTGGCCAGGAAAACCTGCTTTGGTAACAATTTCCTGGAAATAAAAAAGGCGGGTAGATACAACAATACAACCACGAGCGTGGAATTCGTCCAGCTGTAAACTCCATCTTTTGTATACAACAGGTTAATTGCTATCCAGGCGAATAGTGTGTTTAACAACAAGGCTATCGAATCAGTATCTGTTAGTGGTATTTTTCGATACAACTTAAAACCCAGGCTGCCCAGGAGGAATAAAATAAAAAAAGTGATCGCATAAAATCGTAAAGCAGCCACCTGTTCATTGGCATCATCCATATAAATGCAACTGAAATAAATGATCCAGGTAGTGATAAATGCGAGTTGGGTGAGGGAAGGCCAGTATTTTTTAAGGGTTAAAAACAATACCCCCAGGTTGATGAGTGCAATGTAAGATAGCAGCGCAAACACATTGTCTGTATTTCCTCTCACAAAAAAAGGAATACCATATGCGCCTACCAACCCCAGCATCGCAATCTGCGGCCGGTCGTAGCGGAGAGCGGTATAAACCGTACTTACCGTTAGCAGCAGCATTGCTATGAATGCTACTGCTTTCGGCAGCATTTGGTAATATTCAAACGCAGCATAAGTAGTAAAATAAAGGGAAGCCATTGCTCCGCTAAAGAGGATAAAGCTGAACAGTTGAAAACGTTTCCGGAGCTTATACGAAAGTAGCAGCAACAGGGTGCCCGCAGCATAGGCAAGTACAATTCTTAACAGCGGTGAAATAAGGTTGATATCGATCGCATATTTTACGCCGATGCTTAATCCAATGATCAATACGATGATGCCTACAAAATGGATCAGCCTGAGGCCCACAAAATTTTCAATAGCAGTATTGGGAGAAAGAGCCGGAGTAAATTTTGACTGGGTTGTTTTTCTTTGTGCTCCCTCTATTATCTTTTCCAGCCTGCCGATACGACTCTTACTTTCCGCCAGCTCCTGCTCGAGTTGTTTCAATCTTTCTTCCAGCTGTTTGAAGTCATTGTGTGAATCCATCGTAAAAAAATTAAGCCGCAGGCTGTAGATTCCTGCTAAAATTATGCCTGCCATGGCGGTAAACTGCCACGGTTAAGCTTAAATGGAAAGCAGTTTTTTGATCTCGTCTTTTTTTCTCCTTGATACGATCACCTGGTCACCGTTGCTCATTTTAAGGATTCCCTCTTTTTCATACATCTGTATATGTTGCAGGTTTACCAGGTAAGATTTATGCACTCTTAAAAAAGCCTGGTCGGGCAACAGGTCTTCATATTCCTTAATGGTTTTTGAAACCAGTATGGGTGGTTTATCCCTGATATGAAAACGGGTATAATTGCCCACGCCTTCACAATACAGGATATCATCTGTATCCAGCAAATGAACGCCCTGCATAGTGGATAAGGCAAGTTTAAACAGCGTGGGTTGTTTTTGTTGCAGGTTTTTTATCAGGTTATCTACCTGTTCGGCAGCATCATTATTCGCCGGTTTTGTACTGCTGAAAAAACGATCAAAAGCGTTTTTTAATTCCTCGTCGTCAATCGGTTTAAGCAGGTAATCCAGTGCGCTGAATTTAATGGCTTTAATGGCATATTTGTCGTAGGCAGTAGTGAATACTACATGAAAAGGATATTTTCTTAGTTTGCTTAGCAGATCGAATCCATTCATTCCCGGCATTTCAATGTCGAGCATCAGGAGTTGCGGTTGCCATTGCTGAATGATGTCGATTGCTTCCAGCGGCACATTACAGCAACGGATCTCTTTTTGCTGAGGCACATTTTTTTCGATAAGTATCCTGAGGATATTACTTGCCGCCGGCTCGTC
This sequence comes from uncultured Chitinophagaceae bacterium, assembly GCA_965649585.1. GTDB lineage: Bacteria > Bacteroidota > Bacteroidia > Chitinophagales > Chitinophagaceae > Ferruginibacter. The sequence continues at coordinate 2,504 of CBFGLL010000248.1, forward strand.
GTCTACTATCAATATTTTAATCATGACATTAGTTTGATTGAGGTAATTCCAGCAATACTTTTGTTCCCGCCGGTTGTTGGGATTCGTCGTAAAGGTCGATGATGGAAACGGAATATTTTTTTTGCAGCTGCATGTTCATCATTTCTATTCTTTGCTCACTCAGCTTCATGCCTTTTGATTCAAAACGGTCTGCGCCCAGCTTAGATGCTTTAATGGCAGCTGATTTTTTTCTGCCAATGCCATTGTCGGAAATGCTGCAAAAAAGTGAACCATTGTTTTCCCTGCAATCTATAGTCAATAGTTTTTCGCCTTCCTTTTGCATGAGCCCGTGCCAGATGGCATTTTCGATATAAGGTTGTAAAAGCAGCGGGGGCACTTTAGTCATATCGGTATCAATAGTCTCATCAATATTTATCTTGTATTTAAAACCATCCCTGAATCGCAGCGATTCCAACTGGAGATAAATATGCAGCATGCTAAGTTCGTCGGTTAAACTTACCAGGTCTTTCTCTGAATTGTTGAGCACCATCCTCAACAGCTTGCTGAATTTTGAAAGATAGGTATATGCCACATCAATATTATTACTCACAACACTCTCCTGGATGGCATTGAGGCTGTTAAAAATAAAGTGTGGGTTCATTTGCGCCCGCAACGCCTTTCCTTCCAGCTCCGTCAATTGTTGCTGTATGGCTGCTTTTTCATGGAGGGCTTTGATCCTGTTTTTATAGAGGAGCCATGCCAGCATTATTACTATAGCCAGTATGCCGATGACAAACCACCAGCGCATCCATACCGGTTTTTGTACAACGATGTTGATCACATCTTTGCCTGAAAAATAATTGACCCGGTCAAAACTTGCTTCCACAAAGAATTCATACTTGCCAGGGCGCAGGTTATAGGCAATGGTACGATTACGGGATGGCATAGACCAGCCGGTATCCAGGCCCTGCATCTTAAACCGGTAATAGAGCAGGTGGTTGTTGCCAGCATCAGAGCCCGACACCTGGAAAGTGATCCTGCCTTTGTTATAACCAAAATGAAGGGTGCTATCGCCATGGAGTTTTACAAAGTCAATTGCATTTCTGCTGCCAGTAATGCTGAGGCTGAGCGGTTCATTGTAATTATTTATTTTTTGCGGATCAAAATAAATAAAACCGCTTGTGGCAGGAAAAAAGATGTTGCCATTTTCTGCAAGGGTTGCACTGCTCACGTTAAACACCGACTCATTAATTCCATTGCGGTGATCGTACACATAAAAACGTTTTTCCGCAGGCACATACTTACAGATCTTTTTGGTAGTGGTAAACCAGATATTTCCTTGCCTGTCGTTCATCATGGTTTCAATACGGTTGCCCGGTAAACCATTGTTTTTAGTAAAGTTGCTGATGCGATCGTTTTTATCAATAATGCTTAATCCATGGAGCGTGCCAACGTAAATATTTCCTGCATTATCTTCTCCAATACAATACACCCTGTCGCTGATGAGCCCGCTTTTAGTATCAAATTTTTTTAAAATGTCTTTCTCCCTGTCATATTTGTAAAGTCCCCCGTTGGGATATACTGCTATCCATAAACATTTATCCTGTACTAAAATATCAATCACT
>CBFGLL010000249.1:0-4103 GCA_965649585.1 uncultured Chitinophagaceae bacterium
GGCAATATGAACATTACAAGAAAATAAGAAGCAACAGCAGTTAATACAATAGAACCCCAGTTGCCCATATTTAATGCACTCTGTACTTTGGCTGTACTTAACCCAGCGCTTTCGCTGATGCGTACAAACCAGGTACCCACGATAGAAAACAGGATACCCATTGCAGCAATCAACATTGGTAACAGGATAGGACTCATATCCCCAAATGTTTCGTGCATAGAAATCGTTTCTCTACCCAATACCATTGTTGCTAGCACAGTAGCTACATAAGAACCAAAAAGGTCAGCACCCATACCAGCTACGTCACCCACGTTATCACCCACATTATCTGCAATGGTAGCAGGGTTGCGAGGATCATCTTCAGGAATACCGGCTTCAACCTTACCCACAAGGTCAGCGCCTACGTCGGCAGCTTTTGTATAAATACCACCACCCACACGTGCAAACAAAGCGATTGACTCGGCACCCAACGAGAAACCAGTTAATACTTCAATGGCTCTTTCCATTCCAATTGTGTGTACTACGTTTTCACCGGGAGCAAATACCTGCATGAGAATAATAAACAAACCTCCGAGGCCAAGCACTGCCAGACCTGCAACACCGAGGCCCATTACGGCACCACCGGTAAAGGAAACATTTAATGCTTTTGATAAACTTGAACGGGCTGCCTGCGCAGTACGCACATTAGCTTTGGTGGCTACTTTCATACCGATGTATCCAGCCAATGCGCTAAACACAGCACCGATAATAAATGCCACAGCAATGCTCCAGTGACTGTTTTCGTTGCTATAGCCCATAATACCCAGCAGCAAAGCAGCTATTATTACAAAATATGTCAACACTTTGTATTCAGCTTTCAAAAAAGCCATCGCACCTTCTGCGATATAATTGCTGATTTCCTTCATGCGTTCGGTTCCGGCATCCTGCTTAGAAACCCACATGAATTTTACTAATGTGTACAACAAGCCCACGATACCCATGGCCGGCACTACATAAATCAAATTTTCCATAATGGTTGTTCAAATTTTTGGTCGGCAAAAATAGGGTAAAATGGGTAGAAAGTACACAGAGTAAGGTTTCAAAAGTTCAAAAGTTCCAGAGGTTTAAGCCGTTTAACCGGTTTAATTCGTTGAAGGGTTTAAGGTTGCGCCTCACAGGCATTCGTTTTGTATAGAAGAATTGGCTGCCAACAGGTATCCGGCATCCAAAAACTAAAACGTAACTTCAAAACACTAAACACTCAAAGCTATGATGCCATTAAGCGACGATAATTCAGCAAGGGTTCGCACGCCCTATGTGAACATTGCTCTTATTATAATCAACATAATTGTATTTGCTGTTTTCCAGGGAATGGGCAGCAATGCCCAGTTTACGCTGGGTTTTGCCACCATTCCGGAAGAAATTTTAACGGGAGTTGACATCGTAAACGAAAATGCCGCACCTACGCCCATACCTGTACATCTTACCATCATCACATCTATGTTTATGCATGGAAGTATCATGCATTTGGGTGGCAACATGCTCTACCTCTGGGTATTTGGCGACAACCTTGAAAATGTAATGGGGCATATGAAATACCTGGTATTTTACCTGCTCACGGGTATCATTGCAACATTATGCCATGTTTTTTCGTCACAGTTGCTGGGTGGAAATACTCTGATACCCAGCCTGGGCGCTTCGGGAGCCATTTCCGGCGTACTTGGCGGCTACCTATTAATGTTCCCCAGGAATGAAGTGCGGGTATTATTATTTATGTATATCATGAAAGTGCCGGCATTTATCACCCTCGGTTTATGGATAGTAATGCAGTTGTGGGAAGGATGGGGTGCCATGGGCCAGCAGGGTGGAGGCGTGGCTTATGCGGCCCATATCGGCGGCTTCTTTGCAGGTATGATACTGGTGAAAATATTTGCCGCAGGCTGGAAGGTAGATGCGCAGAAAAGGGAGATATTGAGGGAAAGGTAAAATGCAGACGTTTAAGGTTTAACGTTTAAGGTTTAACATGGGGGAGTCTGCAAATTTTTTATGTGGTAAAGCGCCAGGAAGTCTTAAACGAATTAAACGATTTAAACCATCAAACGATTTAAACCTCCCTACCGCTGCAAATTGTAACTGATCTTTATCGCACTGTTCCTGCGCATATCCGTGTCGATCATGTACGATCGGCGTTTTTTGCCATCAATGATCTCGAGGATGGAAGTGTTGGGCGGAATGGCGCCGAGGTTATCAGCAATAAAAATGATCTTATTATCGCCGCTGTACAGTTTCACTTTTAAAAACTTTGGTTGCTTTTTTACTGCCAGGCCAGACATAAATATTTCATCGTTGATCTGCAGTGAAATGCTGTCGCCGTCTTCCACGGCATCATCCCAAAAAGCCAGCGTTACTTCATCGCTTTCTACAGAAATGCTGTCGATTAATTTCACCTGCCTTGATGCCACTTTTTCACTGATGCTTGCTCTCGCCAGGATATCCTCAGGCGTTTTTTGTTTTTCGGGGAGCAGGTAAATTTTTGCAACTATAAAGTTTGCAGACATATTCTGCAGCGAGGTAAAGTCCAATGAAAATGTTTTAGCACCAAAACTAAGATCCACTTTAGCGGTGTTAGGAGGAACCCGTCCATAATTATCTGCAAAAAAACAAAGTATATTCAGGCCGGTGTCGAGTGTGATCTGTTGAGGAGGCGTGTTTTTATTCAGGTCAATTCCATCTAGGATCATCTTTTTGTTGAGCATCACAGAAATGGTGTCGTCATCACTTTGTTTGCCTTCGTTAAAATTCATTTTGCCTGCTGCCACACTTACATAGAAACTATCGGTGAGGCCGTAGTAATGTGGGTTTCCATGGGTGTACAACATACTGCCCGCTGCTGCACTCCGCCAGGGGTCTGTGCTTTGCCGCTGCAGGCGAATGGGTTCTGTTTTAAAAAAATCACTTAGCCGTAGTACTGTAGTTTGATTTTCTACCTGGTACATGCTTAGTGCAGGAACTGCAAAGCCGTATCGCCTGGCTGGGATCCTGTTTACGTTTAACACACCTGCATTCAAATCAAAAGTTCCGTTGAGGGGGATGGTATAAGTACCGATGCTAAACGGCATTTCTGACAGGGGTATTTTTTGCCGCCCGATCACCAGTTGATGCTCATTTTTTTTGACGAGCAGTAAATGATACACGCCGGTAAACTGTGCATACTTTACCGTAAGCTGCGCAGGGTATAAGGTTTGTTGCTCGCCTGTGGCAACCAGTAATTCCGCAAACCAGGTTTGCTGGTGCTCGTCGGTTCGGGAATAGGTCCAGCGGCCCGTAAACTTATCTGTTGTTTGCGCAGGGGCGCAAAAGCCCGCACAACTAAGGATCAATAAAAGCAGCAGTTTTGTTTTCATGTACCGGGCTGGTTCTTATTCAAACAATTCGAGTTTGTTTTTGGGCCGGCGATTGTCAAGCCATTTAAATCCCTGGAGGCGTTTTCTTTCTGCCGGAACCTGGTCCATAGGGTAGAGTATTCCGTTTACATCGTTTACAAATTTTACTTTGTTCACTTCTTTGTTTACAAAATACACATCTATCACATCGCCGCTGCTCCTGTTTAAACCCACATAGGCGCTGTCTTCATCCTGCGGGTAATAAATAGATTCTGCCGGTGAACCTTTCATACGCACATAATCAATATTTCCATCGGTGAAATAACCGTTTAATGTTCTTCCACTCATCTGGTTGTAGAGTTGCGGCGCCGATTCATTGATCACAAGGGCATTGTTGAAAACATAGATCCGTTCTGGCTTTTGCTGTTTAGTAAACAAATACATGGTATCACCAGTAAGCTGAGATTTGCCATTCCATGTGATGGGGTTTCTAAACATCCTGAAAACCGAATCTTCGGTGGAGTAGTAGAGGCTATCGCAAACTGCCTGCAAAGAATCATTAAAAATGCGGGTATTATGAAATGCCAGGAAATAGCGGATGCTGTCTTTCTGGTTGCTGCTCACATCAACCGGCTGCACCCTGGCCAGTGTGTCCGTAACTGTTATACTCGTTTTCTGCGTGCTGTCAAACCTGCGCAGCCCGCTAAACAATGTGTCGGCAGCTACATAAGTGCTGTCATT
>CBFGLL010000250.1:0-4080 GCA_965649585.1 uncultured Chitinophagaceae bacterium
TGACCTACCTGTGGTTACAGTTGGATGAAAACCAACATAGCACTAAAAATAATTCCGGCTTTCAAACAAGCAATTTTATGCCTAAGTCGGTATCGGATGCAGATATCAAAAGGCTGAGTGGTGAGGCGGAAAAAGAATACGGGCACAATATCACAAAAGTGACCAACGCTGTGGGAACACCGCTAAAATATACCATCAACAAAACGATGATGAGGGTGGAGCTGCCTACGCCATTAAAACCGGGCCAGCAGTTTGTTTTCAAAATCGACTGGAACTATAATATTACAGATCGTATGCAATCTGGGGGCCGCGGTGGTTACGAATATTTCCCAGAAGACGGAAATGACTTGTATACCATCACCCAATGGTTTCCGAGGATGTGTGTGTACAGCGATTTCCAGGGATGGCAAAATCACCAGTTTGTGGGCTCCGGTGAGTTTGCGCTCACTTTCGGCAACTACAAAGTAGCAATGACGGTACCTGCAGATCATGTGGTAATGTCTACAGGCGAATGTCAAAACTATGCCCAGGTGCTTTCCCCAACAGAATTGGCCCGGTACACAAAAGCTAAAACAAGTAAAGATGTTGTTGAAATTGTAACGCTTGCTGAAGCCACTGCAAAAGAAAAACGCAAGTCTACGCAAAAGAAAACCTGGATTTTCAAGGCAGACATGGTACGTGATTTTGCCTGGGGCAGTAGCCGCAAATTTGTATGGGATGCGATGCCTGTAACCGTGGAAGGTAAAAAAGTGATGTGTATGAGTGCTTATGGAAAGGAAGCTTATAACCTGTATCGTAAATATAGTACCAAGGCGGTGGCACATACTATTAAAACCTATTCAAAATTCACGATTCCATATCCCTACCCTGTTGCCCAAAGCCTGGAAGCTGCTAACGGTATGGAATACCCGATGATCTGCTTCAACTTTGGCCGTACAGAAAAAGATGGCACTTACAGCGAGGGAACTAAAAACGGGATGATAGGCGTAATTATTCATGAAGTAGGTCACAACTTTTTCCCCATGATCATAAACAGCGATGAAAGGCAATGGACCTGGATGGATGAAGGACTGAACTCATTCGTGGAATACCTGAGTGAAGAGTTGTGGGATAACAAATTCCCGGTGAGCAAGGGTGCTGCCTACAAGATTGTTGATTACATGAAACTTCCTAAAGACCAGTTGGAACCCATTATGACCAACAGTGAGAACATCATCATGTTTGGTCCAAATGCGTACAGCAAGCCTGCTACCGCACTCAATATTTTGAGGGAAACCATTATGGGTAGAGAAAATTTTGACTATGCATTTAAGGAATATGCACGTCGTTGGGCATTCAAACACCCCACTCCTGCCGATCTTTTCCGCACAATGGAGGATGCCAGTGCAGACGACCTGGATTGGTTCTGGAGAGGATGGTTCTTTGGTACAGAAGCCTGCGATATCTCCCTGGATACGGTAAAATGGGCAAACCTGGATCCTGTAGGTGGCAACCGCACCAGCGCTGAAAGAACAATAACCCAGCCGGTGGCAAAACCACTGCTCAACAATTTCGATGATATCTCTAAAATCCGGAACAGGGAAGACAAAAAAATCGTTTTTGCTGTAGATGCAGATACCAGTTTGAGAGATTTTTACTGGAAGTACGACAGGGACCTGGTGAAAGTTGACCCAACTCCGCACAGCATCGTATTACCGGCTAATGTTGACAGCTTCACCACAGCGGAAAAAAATGCCATTGCCGGAAGTAAAAACTTTTACGAGTTAACCTTCAGCAATAAGGGTGGATTGGTAATGCCCATCATCATCGAGTGGACCTTTAAAGACGGAACAAAAGAGATTAACAGGATTGATGCACAGGTATGGAGGAAGAACGAGAACAAAGTGACCAAAACTTTCCTGAAAAGCAAAGAAGTGGCTTCCATAAAACTGGATCCATATCGTGAAACTGCAGATATTAATGAAAGTAATAACACATGGAACGTATTTGCAGAACCCAGCAAATTCCAGTTATTTAAGGCAAGGCAGGGCGCTGCAAGGGGTGCAGGCGGCGGTACAAATCCAATGCAAAAAGAAATTAAGTAGTTGATTTTTAACATTTTAAAAAGGCCGGAAAAAAATCCGGTCTTTTTTTTATAAAAAAAATTTGTCAGATTTAAAATACTTAGTAATTTTACGGCCTGAACCACAAAGATTGTTTACCTCACAATCTCTTACTGGTCGCACAGCGATCCACATATCCCCTCTAATATCTTAGAATAAGAATTTACCATGTGTAAACGCATGTGTATGATCTTAGGAATTACCCGTCCATTTATATCCGTGATAAAAATCTATTATTAAACATTTTTAAACCACAAGAAATGAAAAAGATTTTTACACTTTTTGCTGCAATCTCATTAACAACAGTAGCTATTGCACAAGATCCCATTTGTCCAACCTCTTTTAGCCGTAACAACGGTAATGCCGGAGGATGTACAGCACGTCTCACCTTTAACTATGCAGTTTGCCCGAATCCCGCATTAACCATCGATTCAATCGTGGTAAATGGCGTAAACGCAAACGTGACCGTAACTTTCCTTAGTTGCACTAATGGTAAGGTAGAGTATTGCGTTACAGGTAACAACCTGCCGCCGGCAAACGCCATCCAGGTTTATTTTTCAAATGCAGGTGCACCAGGCACCAACTTCGGATGTTTTGTTCCTGAAAGCGGTCCTCTGCCCGTAAAAATATCTGCATTTAATGCACAAAGGGCCGATAACAAAGTAAACCTTAACTGGGTTTCTGAAATCGAGATCAACTCTGATCGTTATGTAATTCAGCGCAAACTGGCAAACGAAGCTGACTTCAAAGACATTGCAACAGTAGCTTCAGCCAACGCAAGCAACGGTTCAAAGTACAACTATGTTGACTTCAATAGCAGCAACGGCATCAGCCAGTACCGCCTAAAAATGATCGATTTGGATGCAAAGTTTGAATACAGTCCGATCAAAACAGTAAAAGGCGCCGGAAGCACAGTTGAATTTACAGTGTACCCTAACCCATCTTATGGTGCCGCTAAAGTGCAGGTAACCGATGTACAGGAAGGAATGAAAGTGCAGCTGATCGATAATACCGGTCGTATTCTGCGCAATATCAACATGAAAACTTCTAATACTGTTGATATTAACGGCCTTCAGAACGGAATGTACATTTTGAGAGTAACTAACGAAGAAACAGGCGCTACTGAAAGCAAAAGATTGACTGTTATTAAATAAACAGGAAAAAAACTGAGCAAAAAGGGCCCGGTGATTTATTCCCGGGCCTTTTTTTCAACCCTTTTATCAAGTTTTTTTTGCTATATGTAAAACATAAGTTAGTTTTGACATTCATAAAAACCTCAGCCAGTCTCCCCTGGTTTAATCGCATCCAATCCTCGCCAATATCGCTATCTCTTTAAAGTTACATCCTCTAATAGGAGTAGTATGTATATTTTTTAGTGTAACTATCTCATGATATCCAGTGATAAACAATAATTGTTTAACTCACAAACCTCTTTTATTATGAAAAAAATTACACTTATCCTGGCAATGGCCTTATCGGTTGTATTTGCCTACTCTCAAAATGTACCTTGCCCAGATGTTATTAGTCATGGTGTAACCAACATCAACATTAATACGGTAACTAACCAATGTGTGTCTGAAGTATGGGTAACTGCCAGCGGCGATGTACCTACACAAAAAGGTTTACGCATCCAGGTGTACACAACTGCAATTGATCCTGCGAATTTATTGGCTGATGTTTGCCATGTAGTACCTGCCAATCCCAGTTCAGCTACTTATACCAGCGGCCAGTTTACAGCACCCTGCGACCAGTCTTTGATTTATGTAATTACCCGCTATACTGCGAGCAATGGTACTTGCCAGGGCGGCACCTGCGGTACTACAATTATTATAGAAGGTGGTCCACTTCCAATTGTAATAAGCGACTTTTACGCAAAACGGAAGGGAAACAACGTAACACTCAGCTGGAAAACTTCTGTTGAAATAAATGCAAAAGAATTCGTGATCCAGAAAAAAACAAATAATGGCTGGGTAGATGT
>CBFGLL010000251.1:0-4078 GCA_965649585.1 uncultured Chitinophagaceae bacterium
AGACCAGATGAATGTACTTACGTTCTATCATGATGAGTACAGGAACTTCGTGAACTATGCTATCAGCGGTATCGACAAATTACATTATGGAATGGAGTTTGGCGTAGATGCAAAAATTTACAAAGGCCTTAGCCTGAACGCAGGTGCATCTATCGGCCGTTATTATTTTACTTCCCGCCAAAACGCAACGGTAACTGTTGACAACAGTTCTGCACTGGTTTCAAAAGACCTTATTTATTCTGAAAACTACAGGGTGCCTACACCGCAGGAAGCATACACTATCGGGTTGGATTATCGTTCACCAAAATTCTGGTTCCTGAATGTAAACTTCAACTACTTCGATAATATGTGGCTGGATTATAACCCGCTTCGCAGAACAGTTGTGGCGGTGAATGGTATGGACATCAATGATCCGCTAAGGGCTGAAATTCTTGGCCAGGAAAGATTGCAGTCGCAGTACACATTGGATGCATTCGCTGGTTATAGCTGGTTGATGAACAACAAATTCAAGTCACTGAAGAAGCGTCATTTCCTGGTGTTTAACCTGGGGGTAAACAATATTTTAAACAATCAAAACATTGTGAGTGGCGGGTTTGAGCAATTGCGTTATGATTTTGCGGGCAAGGACGTAGATAAGTTCCCTGCACGCAGGTTCTACGCATATGGCATTAACTTTTTTGCCAGTGTTGGTTTAAGATTCTAATTTATAAAAACACCTGCTGTCACACTGAGCTTGTCGAATGTGTTACAGCAAGCGGATATTAATAACAACAACTTTTTAAATACACATTTATGAACAAGTTTTTGAAATTTTCATTGATAGCGATCATGGCAGTTGGCCTTGGTGCTACGTTGAATTCATGTAAAAAAGATTTTGATGCTCCTCCGGGTCCATCTGATCCGGCGATGGTGGCTAATACTACTATTGCGCAGTTGAAAGCTTTGCACCAAACTGCAGGCGCTTATGATATCATTACCAGCGATATGGTGATAGAAGGTGTGGTGGTTGCTGATGACCGCAGCGGTAATTTATACAAACAAATTTTTATTGAAGATGCTACCGGTGGTATCCAGGTTTCTATTGATGCGGTGAGTTTATTTACTTCATACCCTGTAGGAAGAAAAGTATTTATCAAGTGCAAAGGTCTTTGCATCAGCGATTATAATAACACACCAGTGTTAGGCGTAAAAGCTACTGTGGCGGGCGCTCCATCACTGGAAGGCATCCCTGGTAGTTTGCTGAACCAATACCTTATTGGTGGTTCCATCAATAACCCCGTAAACCCGCACGTGGTAACATTTGCGCAATTAAACGCTGCAGGGTCATCTGCTCCAAAACCATGGTTGAACCGTTACCTGAACACTTTAATCCAATTGAATGGTTATGCGTTCGACAACCTGAATGATACTTATTCTGATACTTCAGTCTACAAACAAACCCAGAACAGAACTATCAGGAACTGCCCCGATAGCGGCAACAATACTATCATCATCCGCACCAGTGCTTATGCAAATTTTGCAGGTAAAAGAGTGGCGCAGGGTAGAGGCTCTGTAAAATCGATCTATACCATTTTTAATACCACTAAGCAACTATTGCTGAGAGACAGCACTGATGTACAGTTTACTAATCCATACGAATGTCCGTTACCAGCAGGAACCCTGCTTTCAGAAAATTTTGAAGGCCAGGGAACTACCGGTCCCATTACGTTAGCCAACTGGTTCAACGGTGCAGAAATAGGAACGAGAGCATGGGAAGCACGCCAGTTCAGCAGCAATAAGTATGCGCAGATGACTGCTTTTGGCAGCACTGAAACTTCTAACATCGGTTGGTTAGTTACCAAGGGTGTCAACCTCGGAAGTTTTACTACTAAAACCCTGAGTTTTGAGACCATTGCAGGTTTCCACAACGGAGCTGTATTAAAAGTGCTTGCTTCTACCAACTACAGTGGTACGGGCAACCCATGGGCTGCCGGTGTTACCTGGACAGACCTGAGTTCACAGGCTACTTTCTCTCCGGGATTGCCTTCGGGATATCCTTCCAGTTTCACGCCATCTGGCAACGTGAGTTTAAATGCATTCAGCGGAACGGTGTACATCGCTTTCAAATATGAAGGTGGAGATCCTTCAGGAACTGCGAGCGATAAAACCACTACATGGCAGGTGGATAATATCAAGATCACTGCTAACTAATTACAAGAATCTAAGGTTGAAATGTTTTGACGATTAAAAACATTTCAACCTTTTTAATAAAATCTTCATGAAGAAAATATTTACGTTTTTGTTGATGCTGTGCAGTGTAGCAGGATTTTCGCAATCCACTACAGTTGTTATCAGCCAGGTGTATGGCGGTGGTGGTGGATCTACGGGCACATACTTATATGATTATGTAGAGTTGCACAACGTAAGCAGCACTACCCAGAGCATAGCAGGGTTCTCTTTACAATATGGATCAGCCACCGGAAATTTTGCCAGCACAGCCAGTAACCTGTATGTGTTTCCTGCAGGTGCCAGTATTCCTGCCGGTGGTTATGTGTTGGTACAACTAGGTCCAGTTGGGACGGCCGGAGCTCCACTCCCTGTAACCCCGGATTTCACGACCGGTAATCTTACAATGAGTGGTACAAATGGTAAAGTAGCGTTGGTGAACACTGGCACAGCGCTGGGTTGCGGTTCCACTCCTTGCCCGCTTCCCTCCACCACTATTGTTGACCTGGTTTCTTATGGTACCGCAAACAATGCAGAAGGAGGAAATGCAACTCCCGCATTAACTACAACCACCGGCGCAGTAAGAAAAGCAAATGGTTGCCAGGATACAGATAATAACCTCAATGATTTTAACGTGGTAACCAGCCCGGTTCCACGAAATAGCAGCAGCACGGTGGTGCCATGTTCTGCATTGCCCGCTTCTATCACAGTTACCGGCACCATCAATGATTTTGGCAACGTGGTGGTAGGCACCAGTTCTGCATCGCAATCATACAATATCAGTGGCGCTGATCTTACAGGTGCACCTGGTGTAATTACCGTTACAGCACCCACAGATTTTGAAGTGTCGAATAATAACAGCACATGGGGTGCTACCACTACCATTGCTTATACATCTGCAAGTTTGCCTGCCACGCCGGTATGGGTGCGTTTTACGCCCACCAGCCCTGGTGTAAAAACCGGTAATGTTTCTAATGCCGGCGGAGGTGTAAATACTGCTGTAAATGTTGCGGTAAGTGGCACGGGCATTGCGCCTGCAACGCCCACATTATCTGCTACTGCATTAACGGCATTCGGCGCTACTTGTATCAACACTACTGCAGGGCCAAATTCATTTACCATCAATGGTCTTAACCTAAGCACGGCGAATATAACCGTGGGTCCATTGGCGGGTTATAGCTTTTCAACCACTGCGGGTGGTACTTACACTTCATCGCTTACCTTAACGCAGGCTGGTGGAAACTATTCCCAGGAAGTGTTTGTAAACTTTACGCCTACTGCAGTTCAATCTTATGATGGAAATATTGCGGTTACCGGCGGCGGAGCTACCAGTATCAACGTAGCAGCTTCCGGCTCGGGCAATAATAATACAGCAACCGTGGTAACGGGTGCAGCAAGTAATATCACTATCAACAGTGCTACACTGGCTGGATCCATTTCCAGCATCGGTTGCAGCGCTGTAACAGCTTATGGAGTTGAATACAGCACTACCAATGGTTTTGCAAATGGTACCGGAACATCGGTGGCCGGATCAAATTTGAGTGGTGCGAATTATTCTGTTAACGTGAGTTCACTTGTTCCCAATACACAATATTATTACAAAGCTTTTGCTACCAACAGTGGTGGCACGGCTTATGGCAGCCAGCAAACTTTTCGCACTGCAGCGCCAGTACTTACAGCCACACCGCTTACTGCATTCGGCAGTTTGTGTGTGAACGCTACCAGCACAGCCAATAGTTTTACCATCAACAGTACCGGTTTGTCAAATGCAAACGTTACCGTGGGGCCGCTGGCGGGTTATAGCTTTTCAACTACCGCTGCTGGTACCTATACTGCTTCGCTTAGTATTTCTCAGCCAGGTGGACCATTTACA
>CBFGLL010000252.1:0-4044 GCA_965649585.1 uncultured Chitinophagaceae bacterium
ACGATGATAGCGCAGGATATGTTTGATGTGCAGGGGAAGGTTGGGAATATGAAGGATTTTGAGGTGAAGGCGAAGAGTTCTTAGCCACAAAGGCACAAAGACTGAAAGGAGCACAAAGAAGGAAATACAGGAACATGGATGGCACTGATGAACCAGATAAACGCTGAACTTTAGAAACTCTTAAATTCTTGTATTTTCCTTTGCCGTCATTGCGTGAAACACCGGCCACAAAGCAACAAAGACACCAGCCAACACGAAGAACTCTTTGTGCATCTTAGTGCCTTAGTGTCTTAGTGGCAAAAAAATCGTGTAATAAAAAAAGAACAGAGCAAACTATAAATGTCTAAAAAAATTAAAGAAGATTATACCCACAGCGATACAGGAGTAAGCGGCCAGTACAAAACCTGGTTTCTCGATTACGCCAGTTATGTGATTCTTGAACGTGCCGTGCCGGCCATTGAAGATGGTATGAAACCCGTGCAGCGCCGCATTTTGCATAGCATGAAAGAAATGGATGATGGCCGCTTCAACAAAGTGGCCAATATCATCGGGCAGAGCATGCAGTACCATCCACATGGTGATGCCAGCATTGGTGATGCGATTGTGAACATGGGTCAAAAAGACCTGTTGATTGAAACCCAGGGTAACTGGGGCGATGTGCGCACCGGCGATGATGCAGCAGCACCACGTTATATAGAAGCAAGGCTCAGCAAGTTTGCGCTTGAAGTGGCATTTAATGCAAAAACAACCGAGTGGCAACTCAGTTATGATGGTCGTAAGAATGAACCAGTAACATTACCCATGAAGTTCCCCATGCTGCTTGCACAGGGAGCAGAAGGTATTGCGGTTGGTCTTGCCACAAAAATCCTCCCGCACAATTTTAATGAGCTCATTGAAGCATCCATCAAATACCTTAAAGGAAAAAAGTTTGAGATACTGCCCGACTTTCAAACCGGTGGCACCATGGATGCCAGTGCCTACAACGATGGTAAGCGTGGCGGCAAAGTAAGGGTGCGGGCCATTATTGAAGAGCAGGATAAAAAAACGCTCATCATCAAGAGTGTGCCTTACGGTGTTACCACCAGCCAGCTGATGGATAGCATTGTAAAAGCCAACGACCAGGGCAAAATAAAAATTAAAAAAGTAACCGATCATACCGCTGCCGATGTAGAGATCTTCATCGAGCTGGCGCCGGGCATTTCGCCTGATATCACCATCGATGCTCTCTATGCTTTCACCGATTGTGAGGTGAGCATCAGTCCCAATGCTTGTGTGATCGTAAACAACAAACCGCAGTTCCTGGGAGCAACGGAATTATTAAAAACCGCTACCGACAATACCAAAGACCTCCTGAAGCGTGAGCTCGAAATAAAACTCGCCGAGCTGCAGGAAAAATGGCATTACACTTCCTTAGAAAAAATCTTCTTCGAAGAAAAGATCTACAAAGAGCTCGAGAAAAAGCACGAAACCTGGGATAAGGTACTGGATGCTATCGACAAGGCTTTCGGTCCTTTTAAAAAACAACTGAAGAGAGATATTACAAGAGAGGATATCATCAAACTAACGGAAAAGCCTGTACGAAGAATTTATAAACTCGATATTGATGAGCTCAACGACCAGATCAAAGGACTGGAAGCCGATATCAAACAGGTAAAACACGACCTTGCCAACCTGGTTGACTTTGCCGTAGCTTATTACGAAAACCTGCTTAAAAAATATGGCAAGGGTCGTGAACGTAAAACCGAGATCCGCCAGTTTGATGTGATACAGGCTAAAACCGTGGCCATTGCCAACATCAAGCTCTATGCTAATTATAGCGATGGATTCATCGGCACGGGTTTGAAAAAAGATGAACTCATTACCGAAGTAAGTGAGCTGGATGATATCATTGCTTTTACCAAGGGGGGTATCATGAAAGTGGTAAAGGTGAGCGACAAAACATTTATTGGCAAAGACATTCTGCACGTGGCCGTGTTCCAGAAAAATGATGAACGCACCACTTACAACATGATATATGTGGATGGAAAAACGGGTGTGAGTTATGCCAAACGTTTTAACGTAACCGGCATCACCCGTGATAAAGAGTACGATCTTACCAAGGGTGCGGACAAAAGCCGTGTGCATTATTTTAGTGCCAACCCCAATGGCGAGGCCGAAGTGGTGAAGATCGTGCTGAGCCCCAACTGCAGCGCCAAAAAGAAAGAGCTAGAGTTTTATTTTGAAGAGCTAGAGATCAAGGGCCGTGGCAGCATCGGCAACCAGGTAACCAAGTACCCCATCAAGAGTGTGAAGTTTAAAGAAGCCGGCCGTTCTACGCTGGATGCAAAAAAGCTATGGTTTGATGATAAGTTTGGCCGCCTGAATACAGAAGAGAAAGGCATTTACCTCGGCAAGTTTGAAGCCGAAGACAGGCTGCTGGTGATATACAATGATGGCAATTACGAAATCGTGGACCAGGAGCTCACCCAGCGATTTGATGTAGAAAAAATATTGCTCATTGAAAAGTTTGTGGCCGATAAAGTGATCACCGCTGTGTACCTCGATAATGAAAAGCTACAGTACAATGTAAAACGTTTTAAAATTGAAACCAGCACCCTGCACAGCAAGTTCTTCTTTATTAAAGAGGGCAAGGGCAATATGCTTGAAGCCGTGAGCACCGATGAAGCGCCCATCCTTAAAGTAAGCAGCGGCCGTGGTGCACAAATAAAAAGCGCCAAATTCAAGATCGCCAATATGGTAGAAGTAATGGGCTGGAAAGCCGTTGGCGCCAAACTCGTTGACTTTAGCAAAAGCGTGGAAATGGAGTGGGAGAAGAAGATGGATGAAGGAGGGCAGGGAGCGTTGTTTGAATAATTCGGAGCTGTATGCTGATTACAACCCAGCTGTCAGGCTGAGCTTGTCGAAGTCGGCATTGCGAAGACAGAAGTTGATGACCGAGGCTCTCTAACCGAAGCTGTCATCCTGACGATAGGAAGGATCTCACGATGGCCAGGGGCTGATGATCATGCGGAGCGCTGCTGAGTAATGCTGTCATCCCGCCTGCCCCGATGTAATCGTGGGACGCAGGAGGAACCTGCCTCCCGGCAGGCAGGTCTGCCTGGTTGAAGCGACAGCGTTGAGTAAAGCTTTTTGTTGAACCAGATGTATCATGTTCAAAACACCGGATACAATCCGGCAGATCAGGTAGACACAAGTGACCCGCTAAAGCGGAACACTTGCGCCAGTGGGAGGAGCACCGATGAAGCGCCTATCCTTAAAGTAAGCAGCGGCCGTGGTGCACAAATAAAAAGCGCCAAATTCAAGATCGCCAATATGGTAGAAGTAATGGGCTGGAAAGCCGTTGGCGCCAAACTCGTTGACTTTAGCAAAAGCGTGGAAATGGAGTGGGAGAAGAAGATGGATGAAGGAGGGCAGGGAGCGTTGTTTGAATAATTCGGAGCTGTATGCTGATTACAACCCAGCTGTCAGGCTGAGCTTGTCGAAGTCGGCATTTCGAAGCCTGCTGTCAATCACCAAACGTATTGTCAGGCTGAGCTTGTCGAAGTCGGCATTTCGAAGGCTGTTGCCCATATTAAAGCTGCTGTCAGGCTGAGCTTTGCCTGTCCCGACCTTTCGGGATCGAAGTCGGCATTGCGAAGAAAGATGTTGATCACCGAGGCTCCCTAACCGAAGCTGTCATCCTGACGATAGGAAGGATCTCACGATGGCCAGAGTGTGATGACCATGCGGAGCGTTGTTGAATAACGCTGTCATCCCGACCAAAGGAGGTGGGGGTTTATCTAAAATGGAATTACAACCAGGTAATAATAAATAGTGATAATGGAATTACTTCAAAAAACATGGGTACGAATAATTGTAAGCCTGCTGGCGGGTGGAGCGGCAGTGGAAATATTGCATTTGATGACAGCAGCAGATATCAATGACAGAACCAACGATAAAACATCCGTTTTTTTTTGGCCCGTGGCTATCACTGTTTTTTTGATTCTTAGCTATATCGCAAAGCCCAGGAAGTACAAGTAGTATTTTTATCCCGAACCTGCAGGA
>CBFGLL010000253.1:0-3959 GCA_965649585.1 uncultured Chitinophagaceae bacterium
TCATATCGGGGTGAGCAGGATTTAAAATGTAATTATGTTCTTCATCCACTACGGCCGAAGGTACTTTTAAAATAACAGATTGGTTATTCCTGGCAAACTCGGTTCCGATAAATTGTGTATTGTCAATATCTTCTTTCCAGTCTTTTTTCAATTTCGACGTCGTAATTAAAGTTGGGGTGATGTTATCCGGTATTTCAATTCTTATCAGCATATAATTTAATGGGATCATGGTTTTGTCAGTTCTCACCAATATCTCCAATACCGATAAAGAAATGTTTTCGGTGGTATAAACCACAGGCGTGCCAACATGGTTCCACCTGCCACCAAAGAGTTTGGAACCGGTGCCAGACAGGTCATCACAATATTGTTCAATCGCCAGCCTGTAAACTATCATGCGAGTATGCCGTGTTGAATTCTGCCCAGTTGGGTAAGTATTTTTTGGATACCATCGTAGGAAGAAAGATCATTCATCGATAAGTTGCCTTCGATGATGGAGGGTTCGCTTTTTAACCAATTGTAAAAAGTTTCCACCTTACCGAAAGTAATTTTGCCTTGCTCCAGCACTTTTGCAATTTGCATCACCCGCTCAGCATTCATGGGAGCGAAAGTGCCTTCATTTTTTGCATAGCGCTGCAGCGTGCGCTCGCTTAAGTGCAGCATAGCTGACCATTCTGCCTGTGTAAAGGGGGCTTTATCTGCAATTTTTTTAAACTCGGCAAAACTGAAATCTTTTAGTGTAGGAATAGATTTCACCGATTTTTTAAATAGCGGGGTTACTGGTTCTTCCACCTTGCTTTCTGTGGGCTTGCCGCTTTTTTTATTAGCCGTTCGCAACTTTTTCATAACACGTCATTTGTCAACAAATCTACGACATATGTCGCAAATTTCCCATTATTTTATAATCTTTTTGCAATAGTTTTGCAGCTCAACCAGTAAGAATATGGAGTATAGCCAATTGAGGGCGATGTGGGCGATTACTAAAGGTAGCCTGCGATCAATATTAAGAAGTCCTTCGGCAATTGTATTCAGCTTCATATTTCCTTTCATTTTCATATTGGTATTTGGTTTTATCGGTAACAGTGGCGGACGTACTAATTTCAGGGTTGTTTTAAAGCCCGGCGCTGACACTGCTAATCATGTGTACAATGCGTTAAAAAACTCGGCTGCCATCAGGTTCGTGCAGTATGAAGATGCTGCAGCGGAAAAACTGGATATGCAAAAAGGCCGCATTGCCGGCATGATTGACATCAGGAAATCTGGCAGCCATGCTACAACCCCTTACGAAGTAAGCTTAACAAGTTATTCATCCAGTGCAGATAAATGGCCCCAGTTGAAAAACCTGATCGACAATACAATAAATGCGGTAAGTAACAATATTTACAAAGACCGTGCAGCCATCGCCAGTTTTAATTTTGATGAAAAAAGAGACATCGCACAGATCCGGGAATACAAAACCATCGATTTTATTCTGCCCGGGCAGTTGGGATTTTCATTATTAAGTTCGGGGGTATTTGGAGTAGCATTTATGTTCTACAACCTCAGGAGTTTGTTAGTGTTAAAGCGATTCTTTGCAACACCTATTAAAAAACCTTACATCATTTTTGGCGAGAGCATCAGCAGGGTGATATTTCAAATGCTCACCGCAATCGTGATCATCGGCGCTGGATATTTGTTTTTTGAATTTACCCTCGTAAATGGGTGGCGCACTTTTTTTGAGATGCTGCTTCTTAGTTTCATCGGGTTGATCCTGTTCATGGGTTTTGGTTTCGTGATAAGTTCTTTGGCAAAAAACGAAAGCACCATTCCGCCATTTGCCAACCTTATTACAATGCCGCAATTCTTAATGGGTGGTACATTTTTTTCAATTGACGCTTTTCCAAATTGGCTGCAGCCAATTTCAAGGGCAATGCCCCTCGCTCACCTTAATGAGGCCATGCGCAGCGTGGCATTCGAAGGCCATAACCTATGGCAGGTAAGGGCAGAAATAGGCTACCTGCTTATTTGGATCATCGCTATTTATTTTATTGCTGCCCGGGTGTTTAAATGGGAATAATTATGAGATTAGTAAAAGGATTTTTATTTGTAATTGCAGGTTTTTTTGTGTTGATCACTTTGATATCGTTGCTTATTCCTTCGCAGGTGGTAACGGTAAAATCAGTTACCATTCATGCACCGCAGCAGAAAATTGTTTCTCTTACCAACGACCTGGAAGCATGGAGAAAATGGCATCCTGTGTTCACAGATCCATCTCATAAGATTGTTATATCACAGCCATCCTCCGGGAAAAATGCAACAGCCCATTGGACACAGAACGGGAAAAACAACAAGATCATCATCACGGAAACATTTGAACAAGGGATCAAATTTGATGTAGGCAGGCAAGGAGAAAAAGCCATACAATCTTCCTTAGCGGCATTACCCATGCAGGAACCGGGAACTTTCCAGGTGGAGTGGAAGGCGCTCACTAAATTAAAATGGTATCCCTGGGAAAAGTTTGCCGGCATTTTTGTGAGTGAAATGACCGGGCCAGGTTACGAACATGCACTCAATGAACTCAAAAAATATATTGAAAACACACCTTAGGGAAAACTGATCTTCCCCATGGTGCAGGCCGGCATGTTTGATACAGCTTTCGGATATTGATCGGCATTTCCTGCCACTGCTTCATTAGCTAAGATGGCGAACAACACCGCTTCTTTAGCATCCGGGTTTATTCCTTTTTCTGCTGTTGACAAAATATTCAACTGCGGCAAACCATTTTTTAGATGGGAAAGCAGGAGGGGGTTGTGCATGCCGCCACCGCTGATATAAACTTTCGCCTTTTCGCTCACCAGCGGCTCCATAGCAGCAATAATACAATTTGCAGTGAAACGATTCAATGTGGCCATGGTATCTTCGAAGGAAATGTCTTCAGTGCCCGATAATTTTTTTACACGCTCCAGGTAACCGAGGTTGAACAATTCGGGGCCGGTGGTTTTCGGGAGCGCCGCATGAAGAAAATCGTTGTGGAGTAATGCGGAAAGCAAGCCATCATGAACGGTGCCTGCCCTTGCAACACGGGCATCTTTATCGAATGACTGGTCAGCATATTTTGTTTGCATCCACGCATCCATCATGGTATTGCCGGGGCCTACATCACTGCTAAACATTTTGTCTGGAGAACCTGCGGATGGAATAAAGCTGAAATTGGATATACCACCAATATTCAAAAGAAACACATCATAATTGTCCTCGGAGAATAGAAGGTAATCGCCATAGGCCGCCAATGGTGCACCTTCGCCGCCTGCAGCAATATGTTTCTGGCGAAAATCACTGATGCAAATGATGTTTGTATTTACAGCAAGGTGATCGCCATCGCCAATCTGCAATGTGCCATTTCCAAATTTTTGATCGCCATGTAAACTTTGTGGCGCATGGTAAATTGTTTGCCCGTGGCTGGCAATAAGGTCAACCGATGAATTTGAAATGCCCCAGCCAACAAGGGTTTTATTCAGGATGGCAGCATGCTGCTTCCCGATCCATTCGTTGAGTAATGTAAGATGCCGGAGGTTCACTATTTCTTTAGAGAACACCTGTTTTACCAGGGATTTAAAATCTGCATCGTACTCCACGGTGGTAAAATTTTCCAGTGTCAGTTTCATTTGCCTTCCACTCCCTTCGATGTTACAGAGCGCTATATCAAGGCCATCGAGCGAAGTACCACTCATGAGTCCTATTATTTTGCGGCTTTTTTTCCCAGCTATTTCACTTAGTTGATGTATAAACTTATTCATGGCGATTGCAGAAAATTGATATTGCGTTTGATGCCTTTAAATTTAGTACGCTTAATCGGTGAATCTTTAAAAATGATTTTAAATTTTTCTTCAGTCAGTTCTTCCCAGTCATATTTTGAGAAAGCTAACACAGCAGGAAAAGGGGTGAAAGCCGCCTCTTTGGTGGGTGAACTAAAACGATTCCAT
>CBFGLL010000254.1:0-3942 GCA_965649585.1 uncultured Chitinophagaceae bacterium
TTGTTTGTTGGGGCAAATAAAGTTGGCCGACTGGTTTGCGGGAAGAGGAAGATTAGTGGGGGTATTTCCTGACCAAAAAATAAACAGTACCTGCAGTTACATAAGTCCCGAAGCATTTTTTTGGTATTTCGGGTTAGTTTGGATTGTAGAATAACAAATGCTAAGAAAACGGTGGAGAACCATTCTGTTTCATCCATTTGTTATAACCAACTGAAAAAAACCAACTAACCATGAACACAACTATACGTTGCGTATTGGCACTGCTTGTTGCCAACAGTTTTTGCATAACCGCATTTACTCAATCACTTTCCGTTAATACCACGGGTGCTCCTGCTGCTACCAGTTCCATTTTTGACGTAAGCAGTACCGACAAAGGCGTACTGGTACCAAGAATGAACAAGGCACAAAAAAATGCCATAGCTACACCGGCCACCGGCCTGCTGGTTTACCAGAATGCGCCTGATAGTACGGGCTTTCATTATTTTGATGGATCGAAGTGGGTGTGGCTGGCGGGAGCCGGTGAAAAGGAGGGATGGTTGATAACAGGGAATTCCAATATTACATCAAGTCACTTTTTAGGAACCCTGAATGACTCTGCAGTCAGGTTCAAAGTAAAAAATGTAGCTGCGGGAATTATTGATTCAATTAGGCTAAACACATCCCTTGGATATAAAACATTACTTAACGATCAGAGCGGAAATAGGAATACCGCTTTTGGTACAGAGTCTCTTTTAAGTATTACAACGGGATATAGAAATACAGCCGTTGGTACCAGAACACTCAGTGCAATTGATACTGCTTCCCAAAATACGGCGGTTGGCTATGGCGCAGCTTATAATAACAAGCGCAGTAAAATAACTGCCGTGGGTTATTATGCAGGATTGTATAATAGTTATACCGCTACCAATCCAAATCACGGGGTTGAAAACACTGCCATAGGTTATAAAGCCCTTCAGGCTAATTCTTTTGGCCGTAAAAATACAGCTGTTGGTAGCCATGCGCTTGCCATGTATCTCGATGGATGGTACATTGCCGGTTCTACAGACAGGAATACCGCTATTGGTGATTCCTCGCAGGCGCTAGCAGTGGCGGTTGGAAACACCAGTGTAGGCGCAGCGAGTATGAGTGTAATTAATGCAGGTTATTATAATGTGGCGATGGGAGATTCATCAATGGGTACAGCTGCAAATTCACATTATAATACAGCCGTGGGAACAAAATCTTTGAAGAAAACTAGTGGGCTTGGAGGAGGGAATACCTCTATTGGTATGGAATCTATGGAAGAGGATACCAGTGGTGTTTATAATGTGGCGTTGGGGTATCGTGCACTCAGAAACAAAAAAAACGGTAATGAAAATACTGCTCTGGGAGTTGGGGCTATGGAGTTTGGAGATAGCACCGATTGGAGTGTGGCAGTGGGCCGCGGCGCATTGTTTAATTATGGTACTTCTTCGCAAAATACTGTTGTGGGCACCTGGGCGATGAATAAAAAATCAAGCGGGGTTTATAACACCGCGGTGGGATTGTTTGCCATGGATGATGATAGTTCTGGAATTTCAAACACTGCTATAGGAACATCCTCCTTTCGAAGAGCAAAAAGAGGTGTGGATAATACAGGCTTAGGCATCAACACGGGTTATTATGCATTGGATTCATTTAATACGTTTGTGGGAGCTTACTCGGGTGCGGGTCAAAATGGTTTGAGTGTGGGGGCTAATAACACTGCTATTGGCAACCGGGCATTTAATTTATTTACTTCTGCTGCACAAAATGTTGCGGTAGGCGATTATGCGATGGCAGGCACTACCACAGGAAGTCATAACGTGGGCCTTGGAGCAGGTGTGATGGATCAAAATCAAACAGGTAGCAGAAACGTTGCAGCCGGTTTTTGGGCCAACCGTTCAAACACTGCGGGTAATTCAAGCGTGATGATCGGTTTTGCGGCGGGCCTGTTTAATAAGAACAGCAATATAGTGGCTGTAGGAGACAGTGCTTTGTACTTTAATAGCAATGGGGCCAGCGGTGTTCAGGGCACCAATAATACTGCCGTAGGATCGAAAGCGGCTTATTCGAATAGCACGGGCTACAATATTACTGCATTTGGAAGACAGGCCCTCTACAGCAATACCAGCGGGGGTTATAATACCGCAGTTGGCACAAATGCTTTATGGGCAAATACCACTGCGGGATACAACACGGCAGTGGGAAATAACACAATGCCACTTAATACCACCGGGCAATTTAATACAGCCCTCGGCAACGCAGCTTTATATAATAACAGCACTGGCAATTATAATACTGCAACAGGCAATGAAGCTATGAATAAAAATACAACCGGCCTTCAAAACACTGCTAATGGGGCTTTTGCATTATCCAATAACACTACAGGGGATGCCAATACAGGTATAGGCACTAATTCATTGCTGAACAATTCGAGTGGAATCGGTAATACAGGCATTGGAAGAAGATCCGGAGAAACTAACCAATCGGGGTCTAATAATACTTTTATCGGTTATTTATCCAATGCAGGCTCTTCTGCGTTAACCTATGCAACAGCCGTTGGAGCACAGGCTACAGTAAACTGTAATAACTGTTTAACTCTTGGAGGCAGTACGCCAGCCACACGCACCAGTGTCGGCATTAATATCAATGCACCTACATTTTCGCTAGACATTAATCAATTTTCCACATCCTATGGAAGTGGTATTGGGTTGCGGTACTTAGGTAATAACTGGGAAATGCTTCAGGCTTCAACTACCAATTTTTGGTTTAATTACAATGGCGGGTTAACTGCATGGATAAATAGTGGAACTGGTGCCTATACTGCTGTATCCGACAAGCGGTTAAAAGACAATATTCAACCGCTTGAACCTGTGCTGGCAAAAGTAATGCGATTAAGTGCGGCTCGTTATGAGTACAATAGAAACAATCCGGAAAAAAATCAATCTATTGGATTTATCGCCCAAGATGTAATAAAGGTCTTTCCCGAAGTAGTCAGTAAACAACCAATTAAAAAGGGGAGTTCTGGAATAGATGAAATTTACGGTATTGATTATGCTAATTTGTCAGTGGTTGCCATAAAAGCCATCCAGGAGCAACAATCCATCATCAATTCTCAAAAATCCAACATTGAATCGTTGGAGGCTAAGAACCGTTTACTGGAAGAAAGACTCCTCAGAATAGAACGGAAATTAGGTATCCAATAAATACATCATTATGAAATCATTTTTTCTTACAATCTTGATACATCTTTTCTTGGGGCTGGCGAATGTGAAAGCGCAAGCAAGGGAAGCTAACACTGCCGTCATTAGCGCAGACTGGAATAAACCTGCCAACCATTATGAAATTAAGAGCACGGCAAACCAGCTCCCTAAATTATCGCCCCACAAGCAAATGAACCCACCTGAGAACTCTGTTACTAATCCCGATGCTCCGAAAAATTCCGTAGCAAAAAAGGACACGAAATCGGAGGGTATAGTAAACCAGGAGCAACTGGTAGCCAATGAAGCAAAGAATAATTCAACTACATCGGCTGCAACCCCGATAACAAAATCGCAGGCGGTCCCTACACCTAAAAGATTAAAACCGGTATTGATCAATAAATAGATCGACATGCGAGTAAACCATTTAATATGCAGCTGTTTAGCTGTACTGCTTCCATTTTTCAATGTTGCCCAGGTAGTAAACCTCAACAACGGCATCCAGCTGGTAGCTTCTAAAAACATCGCTATCGTAGTGGACAATGGAGGGTTAAAAAATGACGGGTTGTTTATCCCTGACAGCAGCACTGTTTATTTTAGCGGTGGTGCCGGTACTTCTTTAAGTGGTACATCGTCTACCAATTTTTTTAACCTTACCTACAAGGGTACGGGAACAAAATACAACGAGGGAACAGCCAATGTTTACAATACTTTAGCGGCTCAGGATAATACCGTGTTAGAC
>CBFGLL010000255.1:0-3922 GCA_965649585.1 uncultured Chitinophagaceae bacterium
CAATGGAAATGGTGAAAGAGGCCAAAAAAGACATTGAAAACCTTTCTCCCGAAAAAGCGCAGGCAGAAATATCCAAAGGAAATGCTGTGCTCATCGACATCAGGGAAGCAGAAGAATTAAAGACTAATGGCAAAATTGCCGGCTCCACACATGCGCCAAGAGGTATGCTGGAATTTTATGCCGATAGCAGCTTACCTTATCATAAACCGGAGTTTGATAAAAACAAACGCCTTATCCTGTACTGTGCCAGCAGTGGTCGTTCAGCACTTGCCGTGCAAACCCTGCGCAATATGGGTTACACAAACGTGGCGCATATTGATGGCGGCTTTAAAGCATGGAAAGCTGCCGGTCTCCCCGTTATCGAACAGCAATAGATAAACAGCTAATACAGTAATGCAATTTTTTGTGATTGCCGCTTTTGCACCAGGGCGGCATTCAGCATTACGCCCGTTTTTAGCCTTACCACAGCCTTTAACAACCAGTTTTCCGATTTGTACAACTTCTTTGCTTAAAAGGGTAACCATACCCCTGTTTTTTAGAGCGAAATTTGTGGTATCATTTTAATCATCAAAAAAAACAAATACAATGGCAACAACTACATGGACACTGGATCCAAATCACAGCGAAATCACTTTTAAAGTAAAACACCTTATGATCAGCAATGTAAAAGGTGAATTCAAAAAATTTGACATTACCGTAGACGGTGATGACGTGAGCAAGGCAAATATTGATGTGCAGATCGATACGGATTCTATCACTACCAATAATAACGACAGGGACACACACCTGAAGAGCGCAGATTTTTTTGAAGTTGAAAAATATCCTTCTATCACTTACAAAGCAACCGGCTTTACTGCAGACGGGGATGATTTTACCATCAACGGCGATCTCACCATAAAAGATGTAACCAAACCGGTAACATTTAAAGGAGAAATCGGCGGTAGCAGCAAAGATCCATGGGGAAATGAAAAAGTAGGTTATTCTGTAGAAGGAAAAATTAACCGGAAAGATTTTGGTCTTAACTGGAACGCAGCATTGGAAACAGGTGGTGTACTGGTGAGCGAAGACGTAAAATTATATGCAGAACTACAATTTGTAAAAGCAACTAACGCATAGGCATACACGATGCAAAGAGGCACATTCATTAAATCGCTGGCCATGGCCGGCATAGCAACAGGAGTGGGTATGAAACTATCATCACTAAATAAAATAACGAAAGACCTGGGTAATACTGCTACCATGCCAGTTTTATTTTTGGGGCATGGTAGCCCTATGAATGCCATTGAAGAAAATGAATTTGTGGCTGGCTTCCGGGAGCTGGGTAATTCTATACCCCGCCCCTCTGCTATACTTGTAATATCGGCACACTGGGAAACTAAGGGCACATTCGTTACAGCTATGGAACATCCTCAAACTATTCATGACTTTGGAGGTTTTCCCAAAGCATTGTTTGATGTGCAGTATCCCGCACCCGGCAGCCCGCAACTGGCGCAGGAAACAAAAGGACTCGTAAAGAGTACAGAGATTGGCCTGGATACTAAATGGGGCTTGGACCATGGCGCATGGAGCGTTGTAAAACACCTGTACCCATTGGCAGACATCCCGGTGATACAAATGAGTATGGACTATACAAAACCACCACAATATCACTATGATCTTGCGAAAGAAATTGCAGCACTTCGAAAAAAAGGTGTACTCATTATTGGTAGTGGCAACATGGTGCACAATCTTCGACTGCTGGCATGGGATAAAATGAATCCTGACAACTACGGCTTTGACTGGGCAGTAGAAGCAAACGAAAAAATGAAGCGGCATATACTGAATGGTGATCATGCGCCCCTGATCAATTTTAAAAGCCAGGGAAAAGCATTCGATATGGCCATACCAACGCCAGATCACTTTTTACCCCTGCTGTATACCCTGGGATTAAAAGAAGAAAAAGAAAAAGTAAGCCTGTTCAATGATAAGGCCATTGGCGGATCCTTGACCATGACATCTGTAAAAATAGAGGCAGCATAGGCGCCACTGAAAACACAACGGGGAACTAACAGATTTTTAAACTCTTAAACCTTACAACAACGGAAGATAAAGTAATAATAATCACAGGTGCCGCCATGGGACTTGGATATGCGGCAGCAGAAGAACTGGCCGCACAGGGAGCAAAACTTACATTAGTTGATTACAACGAACAAAGTTTGAATGAGGCTAAAGCCAACATCAGTAAATCTTTTCCTGCAGCGCAGATCCTTACAGTGGTAGCAGATGTTTCAAATGAAGAAGCAGTGAAAAACTATGTCGACCAAACGGTAAAAACTTTTGGCCGCATCGACGGGCTTTATAACAATGCAGGAATTGAAGGCAGGCAGGCAAGTATTACCGAATACGATGTAAACATTTTCAAAAAAGTAATTGATATTAACCTCATGGGCGTGTACTATGGAATGCGGTATGTAATTCCTGTAATGCAACAACAAAAATATGGTCGTATTGTGAACGTGGCTTCTGTAGGAGGTATCCGGGGCCTGCTGAATCAAACGCCTTACGTGGCCAGCAAACACGCTGTATCGGGCATGACGAAAAATGCAGCCCTGGAATATGGCAGGGATGGTATTCTTACCAATGCCATTGCTCCCGGCGCTATTTTAACACCGATGGTGGCGGAGGCTTTTAGAGAGGTAAACCCTGCAGATCCAAAAGCAGCTGAAGCGGAATATGCTCAACGCAACCCTACAAGGAGACTCGGTCAACCGCATGAAGTGGCCAAACTGGTAGCTTTCCTGCTTAGTGATAATAATGGCTATGTAAGCGGTCAAACCATTGCCATCGATGGTGGCGAATCGAATATATATGGCAACTCATAAAAATTTTTGATGATCAGGGTTTGAGAATGATTATGTGGTTGTATGTGCGCAATAGTTTT
The DNA here is from genome assembly GCA_965649585.1 of uncultured Chitinophagaceae bacterium. Taxonomy (GTDB): domain Bacteria; phylum Bacteroidota; class Bacteroidia; order Chitinophagales; family Chitinophagaceae; genus Ferruginibacter. The sequence continues at coordinate 2,921 of CBFGLL010000255.1, forward strand.
CTATTGCGCATTTTTTTGCTTTGATGGGTGTGTATTTTAAGGTTGAAAACAGTTGGGAAAACGAAAATCGCCCCGTTAGATTCCCACTTTTATTTGACAGGATTTTTTACGTTATTTACCCTTCCAATTTCCCGGGAAAAAAGCTGGTAATAAGGTTTCCATTTCCTTGTTCATTTCTAAACCTTTTCTCATGAATCAAACATTTAAGCGACTATTCTTCTTACATCTCCTCCATTGCTGTGTTGTACTTGTAAAGGCGCAACCTATTAAAGTCACCCTGCTGGGAACGGGTGCACCTGTTCCTTCTATTGAACGATTTGGACCCAGCATCCTGGTGGAAGCAGGAGGGCAAAAATTATTATTCGATTGCGGCAGGGGTGCTGCACAACGCCTTTGGCAATTGAAAATTCCTTTAGGAAAAGTAGATGCGGTGTTTCTCACGCACCTTCATTCGGACCATGTGGTGGGCATTCCCGACCTGTGGCTTACAGGATGGATACCTGCTGCCTACGGAAGAAGAGCAACCCCTTTCAAAGTGTTTGGACCCGCCGGTACAGCAAACATGATGCAGCACCTGCAGGAAGCATTTAGCTGGGACATCGTCACCCGCAACAAAGAAAGAAATAAAGCCGACAGTGGCGCCCTGGTGGATGCATCAGATATTAAGGAGGGATACAGTTGGGAAAATGCAGGTGTAAAAGTGACGCCTTTCACGGTACGCCATTCAGACTTTATCGATTCTGCCCTGGGGTATAGAGTAGATTATGGCGGCTATGCAGTAATACTTTCCGGTGATACCCGCTACAGCGAAAACCTGGTGAGGTACGCACGTGGTACAGACCTGGTGATTCATGAAGTAGCCGTAGCTAATGAAAAGTCCATGAAAACGTCCCCGCTCATCAACCAGATTCTCGGCTTTCACACATCACCCGAAGAAGCAGGAAAAGTTTTTGAACAGGTAAAACCAAGGCTTGCACTCTATTCTCATATTGTATTGCTAAC
>CBFGLL010000256.1:0-3921 GCA_965649585.1 uncultured Chitinophagaceae bacterium
TGCTGGAAGAACTGAATAAAAAATAATAACCACCAATTGTTTTCAAAAGCACCCCAGGGGGTGCTTTTTTTATGCGCCGATAATTTGATTAACTTAGCCATACAATTTGTTACGATGAAGTATTTCCTTTTGTTCTTCTCTTTTTTAATAATTGCCACAGCCTGCAATGAAAAAAAAGATAGCAGTCCTGCTACTGCGATGGATGTGGGCCGAACATTTATAAGGGCCAGCCTCGATGGAGATTTTAAAACAGCAGAGCCACTTATTTTAAGCGATCCCGAAAATGAGCAGGCGTTTGAATCTTTTAAACAATATTTTTCGGAACTGCCGGAAGCTCAGCGAGCTCAGTATAAATCTGCCAATTATAATATTAATAAATACGAGGATCTCAACGATAGCACAGCCATTATTAATTACAGCAACTCATTTATGAACAAGCCGATGGAAATAAAATTGGTGCGGGCCGATGGTAATAAATGGTTGGTTGATTTTAAGTACACAGTATCTGGTAACCTACCCATCAATTAGTACATGCTGAAGAATATTTTATTTGTTGCTTTAGGTGGAAGCGCCGGTGCCGTAGCAAGATATTGTGTTTATTTTTTGATGCGGTCTACTTCTTTTCCGCTGGCAACTTTTTTCATCAACATTGTTGGCAGCCTGCTGCTGGGAATAATGATGGCATACGGTATAAATGACAGCCAACATTCCCCGGCAAAATTGATACTGGCCACCGGCTTTTGTGGTGGGTTCACCACCTTTTCTGCATTTGCCTTCGAAAACTTTCGGCTATTGCAGGCAGGTAAATACGAAACAGCTTTTTTCTACATCCTACTCAGCGTGGCTCTAAGTGTACTCGCTACCTGGGCGGGATTCAAACTTGTTCATTAATTTTATCATCATGCAGCATATACTTCATCCATGGCATGGCGCCCACTACGGCAGCGGAGCACCGGCCCATGTAAATGCACTTATAGAAATTTCTCAGGGAAGCCGTGGCAAATACGAAATAGATAAAGAAACCGGTCTCCTGAAACTGGATCGTGTAATATATTCTTCGTTTCATTACCCGGTGAACTATGGTTTTATTCCAAAAACTTTGGGCGAAGATGGCGATCCGTTGGATATACTGGTCATTTGCAGCGAAAGCATTCAGCCGTTGTGCCTGGTAGAAGCCACAGTTATCGGCAATATGCAGATGATAGACAATGGAGAAAAGGATGATAAAATAATAGCAGTTGCCAGCAAAGATCCATCTGTAAATCATGTAACAGATGTGGATGCATTACCGGCACATTTTAAAGCTGTACTTCGAAATTATTTTGAACAATATAAAGTTCTCGAAAACAAAGTAGTGCTCATTGATAATTTTCAAAATAAAGAAACCGCTTACGGTGTAATCGCTTCAGCTATTAAGTTATACCAGGAAACATTCCCCGGCAATATTGATCCAAAATAAAAAACATATGGACCTTCAACTTATTATCATCCTGCTGCTGATAGGGCTGGCGGCAGGTGCGCTTAGTGGAATTGCAGGAGTAGGCGGAGGTATCATTATTATTCCATGCCTGGTGTACTTTCTGGGTTTTTCGCAGAAGATGGCGCAGGGTACATCGCTGGGAATTTTGTTGCTCCCCGTAGGCATCCTGGCGGTATGGCAGTTTTACAAACAAGGTTATGTAGATATGAGGGTGGTATTGCTGATATCAGCTGCTTTTGTTGTTGGAAGTTATTTTGGCAGCAAACTGGCTCTAAGCTTATCACAGGAAACGCTCAAGAAGTTTTTCGCAGTGTTTTTAATTATTATTGCAATTAAGATGTTGTTTTTCGACAAAAAACAACAAGATAGCAGTGCTGCCAGCGCTACCGCACATCAAAAAAATCAGGATAAAAAACATTTGTGTAATTACCTGGTTTAATTCATCCTAAGTATAACAACCGGCATACCTTGAACAAACAGTGGCAACATATCAATGATCAGGAACTCCTGCAACGTTATTACAACGAAGCAAATAACGACTGGCTCGGTATATTATTACAACGATATACCCTGCTGCTTTTGGGTGTATGCATGAAGTATTTAAAAAACGAAGATGATGCAAAGGATGCGGTGCAGCAGGTTTTTCTAAAAGTGATCAATGATCTTCCGAAATATAAAGTAGAATACTTTAAAAGCTGGCTGTACATGGTGGCCAAAAACCATTGCCTCATGAAACTAAGGGACAAGGGCAAACAACCATTGGAACTACAGGAACAGATGGTGGCCCGGCCCGAAGACAACGAAGGATTTTCGCAGGCAGTGGAAAAAGAGATATCGTTGAACCACATGGAGCAGGCATTGAACAGCCTTAACCATGAACAAAAGCTTTGCGTAACTTTATTTTACCTTGAAAAGCAAAGCTACCAGCAAATATCATCGACCACAGGCTATAGCAGCATGCAGGTAAAAAGCCATATTCAAAATGGCAAAAGAAATTTAAAAATTATGATGCAAAGAATGCAAACAGATGAGTAAGGATTTAAAAAACATATTGTCGCATCTTAATAATGATATTGAGCAGGAAAAACTCCTGGAGTACCTCAACAGAAAATTGAGTGCAGAGGAGGAACATGCCGTAGAGGCAGGTTTACACGATGACCCGTTTTTGAGTGATGCCATGGATGGACTGTCGGCAATTAACAAAGACAGGAACATTTCTCAGTTAGTAACCCAGCTTAATAAAGACCTCGCATCAAAACTTGCAAAGAAAAAAGACCGCAGGAAACGAACTTTCAGCCAGGCACCCTGGATCTATTACGCAGTTATCCTTATCCTGATTTTAGTAGTGGTAGGTTATATCGTTATTAAAAGATTCCAGTTGTAGCATGGCCTCCGGGGTTTCACAAAATTCCCCTTTCAACATAACCAACTTATTTCCTAAAAGTGCGTGGGTAGGCAGCAGCATTTAAGTTCAACGCATATAAAATGCCCGGTCAGAATAATCTTTAAAAAAGAAATGCCCTCTTGCGAGGGCATTCTTTTTAAACTGGTTTATAAATGTTATTGTTTTACAAAACGGATGGTTCTGAGTTCACCGCTTGTTGTGAGACCTGAAACCTGGTAAGTGCCCGCTGGAATATTTACGAGGTTTAATGGAATCTGGTTGCTTCCTGCAATGAGGTTTACCCTTTGTTTGCTGAGTTGTTTACCATTTAAATCGCTCACCACAATTTCCATGATAGACGCTTCGGCACTGGTGATGTTAAGCATTGCTTTATCCATTACCGGGTTTGGTGCCAGACTCACCAATTCAAATCCTTTGGTTTGATTCAATAAAGCAACTACATTACTGTAAGAAACTTTACCATCAACATCTACCGTTTTCAACCTGTAGTAGTTGATACCTGCCAATGGATTCAGATCTGTTTGATTGAATGGTGTCAGGCATCGTACAGCCGTTTCTGTTAATGTTACCAGGTCGGTATAATTCCTACCATCTGCACTGCGTTGCAGCGTCATTTTTACTGTTGGAGAGTTATAACAGTTTATCTTCCAATCCAACCTGTTTTTACCGGCTTGTTTAGTGCCTGTAAAGTATTCTATGGACACAGGCAGAGCGCCGCCGGATACAGCGATGTCGAAGGTTCCCATATCCCCGTTCCAGCCATAAACTCTTACATAAATTGTTTGGCCAGTTGTGAGTCCATTGAGTGTTAAAGTTTCATTGCCAGTAGCAGTAGCGCTACCATCAGCACAGCCGATACTAGTTAAACTTCCACAAGTTCCGGTAAAGGCCTCTAAGATAGCATCAATAGATACCGCATTTGTTAACGCTACAATTGCACTTCCACTTGAAGTTGTTGTAAACTGGAACCAAACATCTGGGGCAGAACTTGAAGTAAACCCTTGACATGAGATTGGCGCAAGGGTTTGGGTTGCAC
>CBFGLL010000257.1:0-3898 GCA_965649585.1 uncultured Chitinophagaceae bacterium
TTCATGCGCCATTCATGCGATATTCATACGCCAGGCATACACTATTCATGCTCATGTACCCCCCCCCGCAAATAACACATTGAAATGCACACGGCGGCACCGTAAATCGCCTAAATCACAAATCAGAAATCACAAATCAAAAATCAGCGTTTCCTTACAGAACCCTTATAGAACCTTTATAGAATAACAACTTAAGGGCAACTTGCCAGCAACTTCACGCCAGTTCCCAGTTACCTTCCACCGTTCTATTGCGGGAGATTTTAAATGGTAGATCTTCTTCCGTAGATTCGAAGTATAAAATGATTTAACATGCTCGATCTCATCATCGAAGGCCGCCCCGCATCCATTGCTCCCGGCATGGGAGTAAAACGGATTCTGCCATCACAGCTTCGCCGTATGGTAGGTCCCTTTATTTTTATGGATCATGCAGGCCCCGTGAATATTGCGCCTTCTGAAGCCAGGAACATGGACGTATTGCCGCACCCGCATATTGGCCTTTCAACAGTGAGTTATTTATTTGGTGGCCAGGTAACGCATAGAGATAGTACGGGTGCTGAACAGGTGATCTTTCCCGGCGAAGTAAACTGGATGACAGCAGGTAAAGGAATTTCACATTCCGAAAGATTTGAAGATCCTGCAGCACTGGCCGGCGGGCAACTGGAAATGATTCAAACATGGGTGGCACTGCCGGAGAAATATGAAGAATCAAACCCCAGCTTTTTTAATTACAAACCGACTGAATTGCTGGTGTACACCGATACGGGTATCTGGATGAGATTGATTGCCGGAAATGCTTACGGCCTGCAAAGCTCAGTACACACGCACTCTCCCCTTTTTTATTTGCATGTAGAACTAGAGGCAGGAATAAAATTTGGATTGCCAAAAGAATATTCCCAGCGGGCTTTTTATATTGTTGCCGGTAGTGTTGAGATCAATGGAGTATTTTATACTGCAGGCAAAATGCTCGTATTTAGTACCGGGGTTGATCCCATGATAAAAGCAACAGAAAAAACAATTTTAATGTTACTGGGGGGAGAGCCTTTGGGTGAACGTTTTATCTGGTGGAATTTTGTTTCATCCAGTAAAGAAAGAATAGAGCAGGCAAAAGCAGACTGGAAAGAAGGCAGGATCATTTTGCCTCCAGGCGACAATCACGAATTCATCCCTTTGCCCGAAGATAAATCCAAACCCGCCAGCAGCGGCCCGCCACCTCCTGCTCTATCTTAATGTGTGATAACAACAGGTGCATCGATCACATTGTTTTTAACGGATTCTATTCCATTATCCCTGCTTGCCTCCGATGCATACATCGGGCTAAAGCCAATGATACTGCCATTATCGGCCCTTAATACAAAATAATATTCTCCTGCCTGCGAGCGCTTTCGCTCAAACCAATTACTGTCTTTATAAGTCTGCCGCATGCTGTTGATGATCCGCTCCCGGTCTGTGGCATTGTTAAAACCCCAGCTTTTTAAAATTACCTGGTCGTTACCAGCCAACAGGTCGAAATAATAATGACCGTCGCTGCCCGTGATAAATACAATCTTTCCCATGGGTCCCAGTTTACAGGTTAAACAAATTTTACCCCTGTATTTGCAAGAACCGTTCCCAAATCACCTGCTTGTTTCTGCGGATCTGCCGGGTGGTATTAACCCTGTTAATAACCTTCCGTCGCTGGCTTCTTTTGAACTGTAATACAGGTACAAAGTGGCATTACCAGCTTTTTGCTGGAAATTGATTATTTCTTTTACGGGTAAAGCCACTGCGAAATTTTTGGCTGCCTCATTCGTAAATTCCCAACGCTGCAGCAGGTTTTTGTCTGCATCTTTCAAACTCAAGCTCCTGCTTTTGCCCGCCATACCACAGTGGTAAAATTTTACTTCCAGCGTGCTGTTGGCCTGCGAAGGATTGATGACAAGGTTGGTAGGCTTTTTTAATTCATGGTGAAATTTTTCGAGCACCAGTTTGTGATCAATATATATCTGGAATCCCTCACCACCCATGGGTGATACAAAAGAATAAAACATGCCGGCCATCGCTACCAGCAGCAGGATCACTAAAGAATTTCTTGTTTTCATAACTTTATTTTTTAAATGATAAAATGTATTCCATCACAAAAAAAAGGGGTGACGTTACAATTTTTCATTTTCTTTGACGAGTAGTAGCTTTCACTTGATAAAACAAATAACTACAATGAAAATCCAGTTCTGGACCATCGGCAAAGCCCATGAGTCCTACGTAAAAGAAGGGGTGGAATTGTTTACCAAAAGGATCGGGTTTTATTATAGTGTAGAATGGAAAATAATACTCCCGCCAAAAAACATGGCTTCCCTTTCTGAGCCCGATCAAAAAATAAAAGAAGCAGAACAGGTGCTGCAGCAGTTAAAAAAAGAGGATTACCTGGTGCTGTTAGATGAAAGAGGCAAACAGTTCAGCAGCGAAGAATTGTCTGATTTTTTGCAGCAGAGAGCCAACAACAGCGAAAAAAACCTGGTCTTCCTTATTGGTGGTGCTTATGGTGTGGCGGATGAAATAAAAAAAAGGGCCCAACAAAGCTGGAGCCTTTCAAAACTGGTATTTCCACACCAACTGGTGCGATTGATAGTAGCGGAGCAGGTGTATCGTGCATGCAGCATTGCCCGCAATGAAAAATACCACCATGCGTAAGCAATTATTTAATACGCTTCCATACTTGCTGCATCTGGTTGCCACTGGCATTTTTACCTGTTATTCTTATTTCGTTGTTGTTCACCACGGTAATAGTGGCAGGGTTATAAATTAAACCATTGCAGCCATTCACGAGCGTGTTGATGGTAAATCCACCTGCATTATCTGCAGCGATATCTTTCCACAACACATCATTTTCCCTGAAACAATAGGAAGAACCTACAAGGCCGGTGATCCTGGCCTCAGACACAAATGGCGCCACAGTAACCTTTGTGCCGATACTGGAATTATCGGGGCTGTTGCTGTTTAGCTGCCATTGACCCGTTAATGAAAATGCACTGCCGGTGCTATTGGTGGCTTTTTGAATGGCTTCGCAGCTTATAAAAAATAAACCTGCAAAAGCAAGGATGGAAAACAGGCGAAAAGACTTCATATTGGTTGTATTAGTGATAATAAAAATTTCAAAAATTGTACCAAGGCAATATTAAAGATTGATTCCTTAGTTTTGGCGTTAAACTATCATTGATGGACCACCCCGTAACCATTTTGCTGATTGCTGCAAATGTGATTTTTTCGATCATTGGATTTTCAAACCAGGGCCTCCTGGAAAAAACCATTGGCTGGCCCTATTATACTAAAAGAAAAAACCAGTGGTATCGTTTCATCACTTCAGGATTTTTGCATGGCGACTGGATGCACCTCATCTTTAACATGTTTACCCTGTACTTTTTTGGCTCAACCATAGAGTTTTTGCTCACCCGCTTTAACCTGGGCGGCAGTGCAGCCTATCTTGCTTTATATTTCCTTGGATTGATCGTTGCCGATATTCCCTCTTATTTAAAACACAAAGATGATTACAACTACCGCTCGTTGGGTGCATCGGGTGCGGTGAGTGCTGTTGTATTTGCGGTAATTATTTTCAGCCCATGGAGCAGTATCTATTTGTATGGCGCTATTGGCATATCAGCAGCAGTGTATGCAGTACTGTATATTTTGTATTGCGTGTACATGGGCAAACAAAACAACGACAATGTAAACCACGATGCGCATTTGTGGGGATCCTTGTTTGGCCTGGCTTTTACGCTTACACTCCTCCTGGTATTAAAACCTGGCATTTTACCGGCTATTGGTACCGAGCTGGCAAAGTTCAGCTTGCTTGGCCGTGAGGAAACAGGCGAAGTGATAAACTTTCTGTTGAGGAATCCGTGATCTTAAAACGGTCATCTATTCT
>CBFGLL010000258.1:0-3887 GCA_965649585.1 uncultured Chitinophagaceae bacterium
CACCTGGCAAAGCCTGGATCAGGTACGTAAATACTGTGGCAGATACAGGTGTAAGGGCAAATGTAACCCTGGCTGGAATTGAGGAAGAAGCTGCCTTTGGAGTTGTGCCTCCATTCAGGGCAGTAAATGCAGGTACAGTTACCGTGGGTATCAGCAGCGACAACTATTTTAACGTAAGCAGGAACATTACCCTCGAGGAAAATAAGGTGTATACCGTGTTATTTGTGGGTATTCCCGGCAACAGCGATCCACAATTGGCACCACAGGCAAAATATATTGTGAACGGCGTCGCAGACTAAAGGAGGAGGCCAAAATTTTTATTGAATCTCCAAATAGCATTAATCTTTAATGCTTATAAAAAAGTCGCCCCGGTTTACCCGGGGCGACTTTTACGATTACTTGTCTAAAACTCTTTCGACCTTAAACAAGAAATTTATTGTTCAACTCCTAAAAATTACTTTTTAGTAGTATCAACAGTAGTTGTAACTGTAGTATCAACAGTAGTAACAACAGTAGCTGTATCTTGAGCTGGAGTTACAACTGTAGCTGTATCAGTTGAAGTTGTAGTTGTTTCTTCTGTTTTTTTGTCGTCGTTGCAAGCTACGAAAGAAGCAGCGATCAAAGCAATTGCTAAAAACTTTTTCATTTTGTTGTTTGTTTAATTTTAAATTATAATTTGACTATTAATACCAGGGCTTAAAAAAGGTAACCCGTTTTCTTAAAAAAAAGTTTTTTTACCCAATTTTGGGTTACTAATCCCTCAAAAAAGTATTAATAAACAGCCAGGTGAATACACTCGAAGAAGAAAAACAACTATTGCAAGGTCTTGCTAATGAGGATAAAAGCTCAATAGAAAGGATTTATAGGGAGCATTATTCGATGGTTCAGTCGTTGATAATCAACAACAATGGCTCTACTGATGATGCTGCCGACATTTTCCAGGAATCGATGATCGTCCTCTTCGAAAAAGCAAAAACCGGCCAGTTTGAACTTCATTGCCAGCTAAAAACATTCATTTATGCCGTTAGCAGGCGCCTCTGGCTTAAAAAACTGCAACAGCAGCAAAGATTTGCCGGCGCAGGGGCAGAAAACTTAGAAGAGGTGATTTCGGTGGAGGAAGACCTGGAAGTGCATGAAAACCGCCAAAGGGAGTTCAATTTAATGGAAGTTGCCATGGCGAAGATCGGCGAACCTTGTAAAAGTTTGTTGGAAGCATATTATATACAAAAAAAACAAATGCAGGCTATTGCAGCCGATTTTGGATATACCAATGCTGATAATGCGAAAACCCAGAAGTATAAATGCCTTGTGAGGCTTAAGAAATTGTTTTTTGCACAGTATAAAAATGTAGAGTAATGGAAGATTCTTTATTGATTGATGCCGTAGAACGATTTGCCAATGGAGAAATGGGCGAACAGGAAAGGATATATTTTGAGGACCTGCGCAAGAACAATCCCGATCTTGACCAGGCCGTGGTGGAGTACATGTTCTTTTTAAATGAATTGAACAATTACGGCGCTACCCGCAATTTCAAACACACATTACATGAAGTAGAAACAAAACTGGCAGATGATGGTTTTGTTTTCCGTGCACCGTTAAAAGGGAAGGCAAAAGTGGTTCAGTTGTGGAATAAATACAAACGTACTATTGCCGTGGCAGCTTCTATTGCCGGTGTGGTGTCTCTTTGCATTGGTACAGTGGTTACCGCTGTTAACACCGGCAAAGAAACTGATATCAAACCTTTGGTGAGCATCATCAACCAAACGGCACAGAAGGCTGACAAGATGGAGGATAAGATCAACCAGCTGGAAGCTGCGACCAATAACAGCACTATCAATACTGCAGTTCCTAAACCCAGGATAGAAGCCAGCTTTACAGGTACCGGCTTTTTAATTGACGCATCCAACAATTATATTGTTACCAACGCACACGTAGTAAGAAGGGCAAAAAAGCAACTGGTGGTGGAAAACAACAAAGGCGACCAATATGCCGCCAAATCTGTTTACGTAGATGATGCCCGTGATCTTGCCATCGTGAAAATAACAGATAACAGTTTTAAAAAATTATCTTCTGTGCCCTATCCTATCCGCCGCGGCAGCGCAGAGTTAGGAGAGCAGGTGTTTATGCTTGGTTTCCCCAAACAGGAGATCGTGTACGGAGAAGGATATGTGAGTGCAAAAAATGGTTACCAGATGGATACCATCTACTGCCAGTTGAACACAGCCGCCAATGAAGGTAGCAGCGGTTCACCGGTGATCAACAAAAAAGGAGAGATCATTGGTATTCTTACCAGCAGCCAGAGAAATTCCCAGGGAGTTGTATTTGCAATCAAATCAATCAATATTCACAGGGCTGTAGAAGAAGCTAAAAAGATAGAATCAAATTCAAATATAAAGATCAATAGCAGCGGTGCTTTACGTGGATTAGACAGGGAAAGCCAGATCAAAAAAATGCAGGATTACGTGTTTATGGTAAAAGGTGATTGATACATATTTACTGCAACAACCAACAAGAATAACAAAGGTCCCGCTTTCGCCGGACCTTTACTTTTTTTTCAGGTTTGTTACCACCACAACCTGTCTGGGTAATCGTCGTGATCAATCAATGCTTTTATGCTCGACTGCACCATTGGTGCATCTTCTTTATAGGTTACGCCAAACCATTGTGCTGAAGTAGGTATCACTTTAATGTTGTTACCTGCTGTTTTTATAAACTCCTCTCCCAGCAATGGAATAAAAAACTCCGCTTTTATATTGCCCATGTTTTTTTGAGGAAATTCTTTGAACATAGCTTCTGCCATTGCAAATACGCTGGGATGAAAACACCAGAAATTCATGGAAACAGGTGAAGTAGCTGCCACTTCATGCAAACCTTCTTCATCTTCATACAACACTTTGCTGTGGTCCCTGTATATTTTAGTTCGTTCGTTAATGGCGGTGAGGTTACCATCTGCATCGGTTTTACAAACGCCACGGCTCACGGTGCCATTTTCACTGAGGGTTTTGTCGAGCTGGTAACCAATGATGGCCCAGGTATTGGCATTACATTGATGGTTTAAAAAATCAGCAGCTTTTTTGAAGGCATCATTGCCATAAAAGTCATCAGCATTTATCACTGCGAATGGCTCATCAATAATGTCCTTTGCACAGAGAATAGCATGACCTGTTCCCCAGGGTTTGGTACGATCTGATGGAATATGATCGGGGTGCACATATTTATCCATTTCCTGGAAAACAAAATCAACTTTTATTTTATCTCCAAACCTGTTTTCAAATTGCCTCCTGAAATTTTCTTCAAACTCCTTGCGAATGATGAACACTACTTTTCCAAATCCTGAATCAATAGCATCATAGATAGAATAATCCATAATGGTTTCTCCATTGGGGCCAAAACCTTCTACCTGCTTCATACTGCCATAACGGCTGGCCATTCCTGCGGCCAAAATTAAAAGTGTGGGTTGCATGTATCTTTACATTAATTAGCGTCAAAAAAATAAGTGAAGCAAATTTAAAACAATCGGGTTGATAAACTCATTCATAAATATAGACCCCAGCAACTATCAAATGGAATGCCTTGAAATGGAGATGTTGTATCATAAGGGCATTTCGGTAAAAATTGCGAGGTTCGACAAAATTCATCCACTTGTATCGGGAAATAAACTCTACAAACTTTATTATTTCCTTGAACTCGCTGTTCAAAAAAATATCCGTGTTATCAAAACCTTTGGCGGCGCTTTCTCCAACCATTTAGTAGCTACGGCTGCTGCCTGCCAGAAGGCTGGTTTACAATCGATCGGTTATGTGAGAGGAGAAGCTACTGTGCCATTAAATGAAACATTAGCGCAATGCGAGCAGTTGGGAATGCAATTGATTTTTTTAAGCAGGGAA
>CBFGLL010000259.1:0-3866 GCA_965649585.1 uncultured Chitinophagaceae bacterium
CACGGGAGCGGATGAGAAATAAATTGTAAAAAGCATTTTTTAAAATGGAAGCACGTTCTTCTTTGGAATTAAAATATATGGGCTCTACGGATTTTATCCGGAAAGGTTCAATGATAGTGTTCATTAGTAAATGATAAAGTAAAATAATAGGATGTACAACGGCAATGTGCACACGTAATCAGGAGGGGCGCCTGATGATATTTTTCCAAAGTAACATTTGGCAAAGCTGCTGTATTGCCATGGAATAGAAAATGATTTTAATCATGTGTATCCCCCGGCAAGGCCCGGCCGGGCGCCGTGGAGAATGGTATCAAAAATATTACAGCACTGCTTCCTGCTCTTGTGGTTGGTTGTTGAAAATAACAACATCATTAAAAATAATTTCCCAGGTTACCGGCATCGCTTTTTTAAGCATACTGCTTACGCCACAATGTTTTTCCTGCGAATCAGTAACGGCATTTACTACCGCTTCCTGCACGCTTGGTTCTCCCTTAAAAAAGTATTGCACATGCATGGATACATATTGCATTGGCGCCTGCTTACTCAATTCACCAGTTACCTTCATGTCAAAGCTGTCGATGCTGTTTCCTGCTTTTCTAAGCAATGCAACGATGTCCATTCCCGTGCAGCCAGAAAGCGCCGTCAGCACAAAAGGTTTTGGAATGGGTCCAAGGTCCTCGCCACCCACTCTTTCAGGTGCGTCCATGATAATCGTATGCCCATTAACCAGGCTGTTGAACTGCATTTTGCCCATCCACTGGGTTTCAATTGTGTGGTTTGCCATATTGTTGATTTAACTGTTTTTTAATGCTGTAAAATTCGGTTCCAGGCCTGTTAATAAGGGTAACTTATGTTACAGTACTCCCTTCTTTTTTATAATCTGACACAAATATAACAATAATAAAAGCAAATGAATACTTTTATTATTTACCTTTGTTGTATTCTTTACCAAAAAACAATTTTCATATGCAGACAGTAACAGAAAATATACTGAACGTAACCTTGCTGGAGCCAAAGCAAAAGCATCCCACTATTTTCGTTCGTTTTGATGCGCTTGCAGAAGGCGAGAGTCTCACCATCCACAACGACCATGATCCCAAACCCCTGTATTACCAGTTACTGGGCGAAAGAGGAAATATTTTCACCTGGGAATACCTGGAAGAGGGACCTGAATGGTGGAAAGTGCGTATATCTAAAAAGATAACGGGCGAAAACGACGAAACACTTGGCCAGATTGCAGCAAAAGACCTGCGAAAGGCACAGGTATTTAAAAAATATGGTTTAGACTTTTGCTGTGGCGGTAAAAAAACAGTGAAAGAAGCCTGCGCTGAAAAAGGCCTGGACGTAACCAAGGTAGAAAAAGAATTACAGCAGGCAGACAGGATGCCCGCCAGCCGTCCTTTGCCTTACGGTGACTGGAGCCTCGACTTTTTAGCAGACTACATTGTAAATACCCATCACAGCTACGTTCGTAAAAACCTTCCTGATATAAAAGTTTATGCAGAAAAAGTGAGAAGGGTACATGGCGGTCGCCATCCCGAACTTTTGGAGATTCACCAGTTGGTAGAAGAAGTGTATGCAGAACTAATGGCGCACATGATCAAGGAAGAAAAAGTATTGTTCCCTTATATTAAAGAATTGGTTTCCGTAACAAACCAAACAGAACCCAGCCATGCAGCAAGTTTTGGCACCGTGCAAAATCCTATTAACATGATGGAAATGGAGCATGAGATGGTAGGTAAGAACATGGAAAAGATAAGAACGCTTTCTAACAATTACCAGCTGCCGGAAGATGCATGCGCCAGCTACAGTTTATTGTACAGGATGCTGGATGAATTTGAAGAAGATCTCCACCTGCACATCCACCTGGAAAATAATATCCTGTTTCCAAAAGCACTGGAAGTTGAAAAAAAATTAAGTGCCGTGTAATACACTGATGAAATTATAATCCTGATGAAATAACCCTAAACCAATTATTCTTAAAAAACATGACCATCAATGCTCATACAAAGATTGCCAACATTTTGAAGCAGCATCCTGCGGCTTTGGAAGCAATTGTGAGCATTTCTCCAAGGTTTGAAAAGCTACGCAATCCTGTATTACGCAGGTTAATTGCCGGCAGAACAAGCATTTTGATGGCATCTAAACTCGGTGGCTGCAGCGTGCAGCAATTTTTTGACAAGTTGCAGCCATTGGGTTTTTATATTGGAGAACAAGCTGAACCCCTTAACGAACAAGCCACAAAACCGTTGCCTGCATATTTACAAAGCCTGCCAAGAGAAAAGTTTGTTGAAATGGATGTGCGCCCTATACTGGATGGCGGTGCTGACCCTTTGAAAGATATTCTTGCAAAAATTAAGACGATTCCGGCAGGTTCGGTGCTTACCATTATCAATAGTTTTGAACCTACCCCGCTGCTGCACTTGTTGGGCAAACAAGGTTTTAAAACACATAGCGAACAGGTAGGTGAAGCATTATTTCACGCTTATTTTTACAAAGAAAGTGAAGGGGCTATGGCTGCCATAAAACAACAGCCGGCTGATAACGAAAACTGGGAACAGGTATTAAAACGTTATGAAGGCAACCTGGAAACGATCGACGTAAGAAATTTAGAAGCACCTTTGCCAATGCACCAGGTATTAGATTCATTAAGCAGTTTAGCAGCAGGCAAGGCCCTTTTTGTGTATCATAGAAGGGTTCCGGTTTTTTTGTTGCCTGAACTGGATTCGCAGGGTTTTAATTATCGAATCAATGAAGTGGAAGAAGGGCAGGTGCATTTGTTGATCTATAAAAACTAACATGTTTTCCAGCTCATCACATACAAATGCTTCCAGCACCACACACTGGAAACTGGTGTTACCATTTTATGGCTATGCATCGCTTGCTTTTTTAGTGGGTACGGTCTTATTGTTGTTGTCGGCTTCTCACTTGTTGCAGCATTATTTTCATCCACATTCGCTGGCCATTACGCACACGATGGCGCTTGGATGGGGTACCATGATCATATTAGGAGCCAGCCACCAGCTGGTACCCGTACTTATAGAAAATAAACTGTACAGCTATTCACTTGCATGGCTTTCGTTTGTTACTGCTGCCATTGGTATTCCCTTATTGGTGTACGGCTTCTGGACCTTTAACATGGGCTGGCCTGCGCAATGGGGCGGCTGGCTGCTGGTAACGGCTATTGTTATTTACCTGGTGAATCTTGTGGGCAGCATGCTTAATAGCAAAAAGGAAAATGTGCACGCTTTTTTTATTTTGAGCGCTACCTTATGGTTATTGGCAACAGCGGTGGTAGGACTCATGCTGGTTTATAATTTTTCAGTTACGCTTATGCCCAATAGCTCCTTGCACTACTTGCCCCTGCATGCGCATATGGGTATAGTAGGTTGGTTTTTATTATTGGTGATTGGCGTGGGCTCCCGGCTAATACCGATGTTCCTGATATCAAAGTATGATAGTGTGCGGTTGCTCTGGTGGATATTTTATCTCATCAATGGAGGATTGCTTTTATTTGTTTTTCTTTTTTTATATACCCAGGCAAAAATACTGCTGCTGTTGCCGTTGCTGGCTGTTACTGCAGCCATTGTGTTGTTTGGCTATTTCTGTTACCAGGCTTATAAACAGCGTATTCGAAAAAAAGTAGATGAACAAATGCAACTGTCGTTGCTCTCTGTGCTGCTGATGTTGTTACCACTGCTTTTTCTTTTTGTAATAATTGTGCTGCTCTTGCAGGCGCCGGCAGAAAATATAAAACTGGTAGTGGCGTACGGCTTCGTCATCTTTTTTGGATGGATCACTGCGATCATTATCGGCATGACCTTTAAAACACTTCCCTTTATCATCTGGAATAAAGCCTATCACCA
>CBFGLL010000260.1:0-3833 GCA_965649585.1 uncultured Chitinophagaceae bacterium
CGTAAGGCACACTTTCCATAATGAACAGCACCACGTTCCTTGGCCGGGAAGAAACAATTTTATTTTGCTGATTCATAGAAAACAATGACCGGGCAACAGGCTCCTCCAGGTATTTTTTTGATAACATATCTGCCATGCCGCCCCTGTACATGGAGTATAAAAATGTGTGCAATGAGTTTTGAAGAATGGGAAGTTTGCCGGCTTCCACATGCGTAAGGGCCCTGCTTGGCAACAAAGCTTTTTTTCCCGGGGCAAAAAACAACAATACCACAATCAGCATTACCGCAGAACTGAGCCATGGAGATGAATTTGCATAGTATTCCTTCAACTTCCTGAACTGTTTCCACAAATACCAGGAAAAGTATACAAGAACGACGAGGCCAAACAGTATTACAAGCCAAACTTTGAAACCGCCATAGCTCGCAGGATCCCGCAATACATACAACAGATCAGCATCGGCCCGCTGCCGGTGAAAGGGAAAATAAAAAATGTCGATACTGTTTAAAAGTAGCATCAACAACAACATGGCCAACGACAGGTACATGGGTGCTGTTTTAAGCCAGGCATTTCGTTTTAGCAGGCAGCTGGCTATTAAAAAAGGAAGCAGGCAAAGGCTTACAAATAAGAAGTCGTAAAAAATGGCCCATGCGCCTATTTGCAAAAACTGAGCGGCTGAAACGGAACTGTCGTGGTAATTGTAGAAAACAAAGATTGATTTCACAACCGCCAATAAAAGAATTAGCTTTAATAAAAATATCAAAGCGGGCTTTTCATTTGATAACAACTTAGAGGCCTGCGACAAAACAAATGCTTTAATGAAGAAGGGTTTTCTCAGCAACAAATATACGTTGTCGGTTATCATTCTTTTGGCTATACTTGGCGTAGACATCATTTTACACAAAGGGATGAGCCGTGTAATGCTTCCTGAATCTTTTACTGAAAAGCGCAGCCCCTCGGCAAATAAACCCGGTTGCACGGCTACCCTTCTATCCACTAATAAGTCATGGATCAAAGCAGTGAACAATGTATCGTTGGTCAATTCACTGGATAGCAGCAAAGGTGGAATTGAAATGGACGTCTATTTCGATACTGCTAAAAATACTTTTTTTGTATACCACGACTCCTCTGCCATCAGCACTACAACGGCTTTGGAAATATTAACCAGCATCGCAAAGCAGTACCCTCAATTTTCAGTGTGGTTTGATTTTAAAAATCTTAATAGCTCCAACCTTGATAAATCCCTCACCCATCTAAAAAATCTAAGGAAACAACTGGGGCTGAACAACAAAATTGTAGTGGAATCTTCTGATATAAAATTGTTAAGTACTTTTTGCGAAAATGGATTTTACAGCAGCTACTATACGCCCTTTTTCAACCCTTACCAGGATGAGGAACTTGAACTCCTCAAACAAATTGACAGCATCTCCTCGCTTACAAAATCCTACAAAGTGAATGCGCTTTCCGGTTATTATTTCCAGGCACCCTTCTTAAGGAAATATTTCCCCAACTTTCCCGTGTTAACCTGGACGGACCAACCCGATATCAGCATCATCTCCACCCTGTTTAACCGGCAGTTGCTGGGAGATGATCAAATCCAGGTAGTGCTGTACCCTGTTGACAACTAGGGCTTTAAAGCACTGTTCCCCAAAATTCAATGAAGCTTTAAGAAACTTGGTAAGCCATTTGCAACAAACAAGTGACTAAAAAATAATGTTATGAAAATTCGTTTAATAGCAATTGTTGCAGCGCTTGTTATAAGCCTCGGTTTAAGTGCTCAATCAATTGACATGTCGCTTATCCCATATCGCTCGGGCGCAAAATGGGGTTTTGCAAATCCCGATGGTAAAATAAAGATCAACCCAAAATACGATGACGTGCAATGGTTCAGTGAAGGATTTGCCGCTGTAAAACTCGGATCCAAATGGGGTTATATCAATAAGTCTGGGGCATTGGTAATTCCAGCCCGCTATACCGTAGCCAAATCGTTTAGAAAAGGTTTTGTTCCATCAGCAAATAAAGATGGCGGCGATTCTGTATTGTTTGCCGGAGTGTCGCTTAAAGCAGACGGATATGAAAACTGCATCGACACAAAAGGGCGTGTTACTGTAAAATGCCCGGCCATTGCAGAAACTTCTGTTCCGGAAAATAATATCCCTGTAGCAACAGCAGTACAGCAGAAAACATATTCTGTACCCAACAATAATGGCCTGTTCGATAAAATTGTAGATGATTACAAAATAGCAGGCAGCGACGAAACCTATTACATCGCTCAAAAAAACGGTTTGTACGGGGTGTTCAATACTAAGTTTGAAACCATAGTTCCTTTTGAATATGATGAAATAACAATCAACAGGCGCTCCAACCCAAATTACCTGAGTGTGAAAAAGAATGGGCTTTATGGCATCGCCACCACCCTGGGCCAGGTGAAAGTAATACCAGATAATACCAGCATCGCTACAGTACAGTTACAAAACGGAAAAGAATACATCATTGTAAAAAAAGATGGAAAAACCTATGTAAAAGATATGGACAATAACCTTATTATTCCTGATGGGTATGCAGATATCGTGTACGAACAGCAGGGAGGTTTTGTAATTAGGTCCGATGATCAAAAACAGGGTTTCTATTTTTTAGATAATACCTTCATCAGCCCTAAGTACAGTGAAGTGCACATGATAAATGGCACCGACAAATATCTTTTAGTGAAAACATTTTCCGGCAAAACCGGCTATATCAGTTCGGCTGGTAATGAATATTTTGTTGAGTAAACAGTGGAAAGTTTATAGTGTGAAGAAGAAGCTCCGGCATAATGCCGGAGTTTTTATTTTTCCCGTATTGTAAAAACCCTAACTTCGGTTTTTGGAAATAGTTGTTTAACTAACTAATTTTGTGATCCTTGATGTTACCGGCCAGCAAGGTAGTTGCGAAGCAGGGAACCAAAGCGATTTACAATAACTTAAGCCACCGGGATAAACTAATAAACTGGTAGCCGGGATTAAATAAAGCATATGAAAAGAACGATTAAAAAAGTAGCAGTATTGGGAAGTGGTGTAATGGGTAGCAGGATCGCCTGCCATTTTGCAGGAATTGGACTTAAAGTGTTGTTGTTAGACATCGCTCCCAAGGATTTGCCTGCTGACGCCAAACCTGCTGATAAAAATAAGATCGTAAACGAAGCACTTGCTGCTGCCATTAAATCAAACCCGTCACCAGTATATCACAAGGATGTGGTTAAACGCATTACCACCGGTAATTTTACCGACAACATGAAAGACATTGCTGATGCAGATTGGGTAATAGAAGTGGTGATAGAAAGATTAGACATCAAACAATCTGTTTTTACAGAGGTAGAAAAATATCGCAAGCCCGGCACACTCATTACTTCCAATACTTCCGGAATTCCTATCCACCTGATGGCAGAAGGACGAAGCGAAGATTTTAAAAAACATTTTTGTGGAACGCACTTTTTTAACCCGCCTCGTTATTTAAAGTTGCTGGAGATTATACCAACGCCCTACACTGATGCTGAAGTGGTGGATTTCCTGATGAACTACGGTGACCTTTACCTCGGCAAAACAACGGTACTGGCTAAGGACACGCCTGCTTTTATTGCTAATCGTATTGGCGTTTTCAGCATGATGGCCATTATGAAAATCATGGGCGACTTACAGTTAAGCATAGACGAAGTGGAAGCACTTACCGGCCCCGTGATTGGCAGACCTAAGTCGGCTACCTTTCGCACAGCGGACGTAGTGGGACTTGACACCCTGATAAAAGTGGCCAAAGGTGTGGCCGACAACTGCCCCGAAGATGAAGCCCGTGCTTATTTTAAT
>CBFGLL010000261.1:0-3819 GCA_965649585.1 uncultured Chitinophagaceae bacterium
CAAACCTGCGCAGCCCGCTAAACAATGTGTCGGCAGCTACATAAGTGCTGTCATTGTCACGGTAGAGAATCATCACTGGTTTACGGGTGGCGAGAAAAGAATTTTTAAACTTATCGAGCAGGATCAGGTTGCCCAGTACAGTTACATTATTGGCGCTGTCTACCAGTTTACCATTTTCTTCTATTTGCAACACACCACTTCTTTCATCGTAAGCCATCTTGCCACCCACCAGCGAGCGGGTGCTATCGCTGTAAGAAGTACGATCAAAAAATACCGCCTCCCTGGTTTGCAGGTTATAGGTGCCGGATTTAGTATTGATCACACCGTTTTCCCGGGTCACAATTTTAGTGGGGGAAATAAAAGTAGCTGTTTTGCTAAAAGTGTTATACATCAGGCTGTCGGCCTTTATATCATAATCGGGGTCGGTAAGGTGCACATACTTTTTAAAGTACACATCCTTGGTATCTGAATAATACACGGCATCGCTGCTGGTGAGCACAGTGGCGCCATTTACTACACGCCCACCATTTTTATACGTGGCGATGCCTGTGGCAAGGTTGTATTCAAGATCATCTGTTACCAATGTGCCTTTGCCATCGGTGAGTTTTACATTTTTTTTGAGGTAAGCCACTCGTTCCCTGCCAATGTAGCGGAGATAGTTGGAATACGCATTTACTGTATCAGCATCATTGATATGAACTCTTCCAAATACTTCTGCAACCCCCGTGGCAGGATTTAAAATAATGGAGTCGCCTCTTAAAGTGGTATTGCCTTGTTTTACTGCGGCGTTGCCGGCAAGTGTTTGTATTTCTACGCCGTCGGCCAAAGTAATGAGCCGGAGACTTCGGGCACTCAATATTTCAATAGTGCGGGTAGTGTCTGGGTTAATGCGGGGTTTGGGCAGCACTGCCGGAGTCTGCGCTGCTGCTGTGTGGGTAGAAAATACAGCTGCAAAAAAAAGAATGAAGCACAAGCCCATTAGTACACGCTGTTTCTTCATTCAATTCGTTTTTTTAAATGATACAAAGCTTAGTTTGCTTTTTCAATATAATAGGGTGAGTTCAATGTATCTGGTAATGGCACCATGATAGGATCATTTTTACTCTTTCTTCCAAATACCGAAATACTTACGTATCGTTTAGGATTGATCCTGATATCGTCCAGCAATAAATTCAGTTTGTTGCCGGTGGATGCAAGGTTTTGATACAAGGTGGGATCGTTAATCAGTTTTCCCAGCGAGCCATCTGTGCTGTTCATTTTTGCCATAGTAGCCTGCAGGTCGGTCATGGCTGCATTCAGCTTGTTCATGGCGGTTTCCACATCCAGGTTGCTGAACTTGGTGGTGGCTTTATCTAGATTATCTACCACATGGGTTATCTTTTCATTGCTGTTTGCGAGGTTGCCGGTGATGGACTCCACGTTGTTCAGCGATTTTGCAAGCGCCCCAGTTTGTGCATTCAATAATATATTAAGATTGGCAGTGGTTCTTACCATTGAAGTTGTAATAGTATTAAGATTAGCCATGGTGGCTGCAAGGTTGCCCTTTGCTGTAGGGTCTAAAATACTATTGAAGTTGCCCAGGAGGGTGTCCATACTACTCACCGCCTTACGAACTTCAAATAATACAGGATCTACTTTTTCCAGCACGGCATCAAATAAACCGCCGCTCATGGATGTAAGTAACGTGTCCCGGTTTTTAAGGTGAGTAGTAGCATTTCCCAGTTTAATATCCATGCTCGGAGTAGAAATGGGATTGGCTTTTACAATGGCGATAGAATTGGTAGGGATAAATATGTTCTTGGTGATGGTGATCTCCACCAGGATGCTTTTCATATCCTTATCGGGCCTGATATCATACACGGTGCCCACCTGCATACCGCTGATATAGATGGGGTTTGACTTCTGCAATCCCTGGATATTCTGGTAACGGGCGAACAGGGTGGTGCTTTTAGTAAAAAATTTCTTTCCTTTTAAAAAATTGAATCCCAATATCAACAGTACGAGGGCTACAACTGCTAATATACCCACCTTGGTTTCATTTGCTAATTTCACATGAACTGATTTAAGTGATGAAGACCTTTTGCTTCAATCTTCATTAAAAATGATAAGGCTGCTCATCTGCAGCCTTATAAAAAAAGCTATTTTAATACCAAAGTTATGATTAATTAGTTTTCGCCGGGTTTTCCAGCTGCTGCTTATACCTTATTACCGCCCTGGTTATCACTTCTGCCAATTCCTGCTGACCCTTATCGCTGTTGAGGTAGCGCTCATCCTGGGGATTATTGATAAAACCGGTTTCTATCAAAATAGCGGGCATGTTGGTGGCCTGTAATACGGCAATACCCACCTGGCGCTGGTTTACACCAAGGGCATTACGGCCGGTTTTTTCTACTTCTTCGTTTACAAGAGTAGCAATGCGGTCGCTTTTTTCCTGGTAACGTTTGGCATATATCTGGGCAATGGTCCTTCCCTCGGGGGTAGAAAAGTCAACCGGGCTGTAGCTGCTGTCTGCATCATTGGTTTCAATTTCAAACTCACCCACTTCCTTCATAATTGCGGAAAGTTTTGCACTGGTTTTATGCGCAGCAAAAATGTACACACTGGTACCATTGATGGTAAGAGGCATTTTAAAATGTTCATATACCGGTTCTGTAACCTGGTAAGGCGTAGATTTTTTCTTTCTTTTTTTACCCTTGCCGATGTAGGTTACTTTATATTTTGTAACCTGCCTGGTACCAATCTGGCGGCGGCCGGTTTTTAAAGGGCCACTGTCTGCATGGATACAAAGAAAAAGGTCGCCCTTGTTTTCATTTGCGATCCTTGCCTTTTCATTGGGATTTTGATAAACATCGGTGGTGCGGGTAGGCACAATGTTAAGATCTGGCAGCTGCCGCTTTAACTCAGCCACCAGTTTTTTGCTGATGGCAAGGGTAACATCCTTTTCCTTGGAACGCAGGGAGTTTTCATACTGCCCCGTTGCACCTCCGTCATGACCGCCATGACCGGCATCTACAATAATGGTCTTAAGTTTTTTGGGGGCCTGGGCTACGGCATCATTTACAAAGGATGAAAACAAAAAGCAGCAAATTGAAACTACGATCAGTCCTTTTTTCGAGTGCATCAAATTACAGAGTTTTATGGGTTTTGTTATAATTGGTACTACTATAAGGTTTATGTTTTTTAATAACTATTTTTGCGCATCAACAGTATATGAACCACACTAACAAAGGTACGGCAAAATATTTTTTATTTTTTTCCTGTACTGTTATGATGCTTTTATTAACGCTTTGTAACAAGAGCAGTGGGTTTAATACAAGCAACTTTCACATTAGTTTAACGCAGGATACAGTGCCAATGCCTGTTTCAGCCAATGCTGTTATACTCGATACCATCCCACGCACAGATACATTTAACTTTAAAATTGCAAAGGGTGCATTAACTGCGCCGGTAGAATATCACGCAGATGATTCGACGGTATTAAGTGTGCCCGACAAAACGATGATACTTTATGGAAAAAAGTCAACTGTAAAATACCAGGATACCGAACTGGAGGCTCCGCTGATAGTATATGATCAAAAAACAAATCTTGTAAGAGCTCACCTGGTAAAAGACAGCACAGGCAAAGTAATTTCCTATGTAAATTTTAAGCAGGCCGACATCACCACTCAAAGCGATAGCATTGAGTTTAACATGCAAACACAAAGAGGCCTCACCAAGGGAACCTACACGCAGCAGGGAGAAATGTATGTGTACGGCGAGCGCATTAAAAAAGTGAATGAAAATGTGTTTTATGCATTAAGAGGAAGGTTTACTACCTGC
>CBFGLL010000262.1:0-3816 GCA_965649585.1 uncultured Chitinophagaceae bacterium
TGGCTGTGATCATTGTTGTTACAATTGCCATTGTACTGTGGATGGAGTTTCGGAAATCAACTTCGGTACCGCAGCATCCATTGTTTGCAACAGGCACAGGTCTTGCAGCAGGCTTCACAACAATGATCGGTAATCTGGCAGGTGCGTTTGCTAATCTTTATTTTCTTGCCATGCGCTTACCAAAAAACGATTTTATTGGTACAGCGGCATGGATATTTTTAGTGATGAATTTATTTAAACTGCCTTTCCAGGTTTTTTACTGGAAAAATATTACTCTTCAAACACTTCAAACTGATCTTGTATTATTACCTGCATTGGCACTTGGATTTTTCCTTGGCATACGATTAACAAATAAAATACATGACCTGCATTACCGTAAAATGGTATTGCTGTTAACCTTAGTTGGCTCAGTACTGATGCTGTTGAAAAAATAATTCTAGTCGATCATATCGCCCAGGTCACTGATGCCTAAGGTGAACCAGAAAATAAAAAGAGCCAGTATCACTTTTACTGCAAATGGAATAGTAAAGCCAAAGGTTTTCTTCAACACATCATTCACAGGTGGAAAGAACAACAAGGATAAAAGCAAACCAATAATTCCCGGCACGGCATGCACCAAAACCAGGTTTAGTATTCCTATTGTTAAGACAGCCAGGCCCAATACCCAGCTGATGATATTCTGTATGGACAGTTTTTGCTGCATCATTTACTTTGATTTAATAAATTAAAAACTTGCAAGCATCAGATCGATCTTATCAAATAATTCACCAACGCCCAACGATGTCCAAATAATAAATAAAGCGATTACAATTCTGATCAATCCAAGTTTAGGAATAGTAAAGCCTGCAATTTTTTTCGCTAAGTCGCTTACCGGGAGAAAAAATGCAAGGGAAAGCAAGAGAATAAAAATACCATAGCCCGCATCATTTCCCCAAAAAGTATTGATGATGCCAATTGCAAATGCAAGTACACCAAAGATGTAACTGAGAATGTTTCCAATGTTGAGTTTGTAGGTCATTACACGAAATTTAGTTGTTTTAAAAGCACTTTGAAATACAAAGTAAATGTATATTTGTGAACCGGGCAAGTGTTTCTAGGATATTTTTTTCCGGGCGGGAGAAGTGGAGTTATTGTTTTAAGAACGGTAAGTGCACCGGTTTTCTAACTACTTTGAAATCATGTATCAATTAAAAATAACGCTATGAAATTATTTGTGGAGCATAACTCTGTTGTAAGAAAGATCTGGGGCAAAAGCGATACGGTATTGTTTATTTTTGCCGGCGCATCGGCAGAGTTTGCACTTAATAAAGCAGTGGACTGGCTATACTTCACGGGCAAGCTGCCTTCTGATCCACTCGGGAGGTTATTTTCAACAGTTTCTTATGCCAGGAAAATTGTTTTCTCATCGGAAGAGGAAGCGAATAAGGCCATTGATACAATGCATCATATACATAGTGCAATAGAACATAGTCGTGGATATAAAATTCCTGATTGGGCTTACCGTGATGTCTTATTTATGTTGATCCATTATTCGATATCAGCACACGAATTACTTGAAGAGAAATTGACGGATAAAGAAAAAGAAGAAGTGTATAATGTGTTTTATCGTGTAGGGGTAGGAATGCAATTGACAGAATTGCCTCCAACTTACAAAGAATGGCTACCTGTACGAAAAAAACATTTATGGGCCGATTTGAGGAAAAGTGAATATACGGCCGACCTTTTTCGACAGTATAAAAAACATCTGGGTAACATGCGGTTCAAGGTGTTGATCGAAGGACAAAAATTAGTTGTGCCGCAAAGAGTAAGGGAATTACTTCACTTTAATGATTTCTCCTTGCTTACTCCGGTCGTTCCTCTTTATAAGATCAGCCGGTTAATGAAGATGGACTGGCTGCTGAAAAATATGTTGTTACCTTCTGCTTACAAAGAGCAGATAAATGAGTTGAACGTTTATAAAACCCATGTAGAATAACAGCAAATAAAAAGTCCCGCAAAAAGCGGGACTATATTTGTACCGGAGAGCAGACTTGAACTGCCGACCTTCGGGTTATGAATCCGATGCTCTAACCAGCTGAGCTACCCCGGCATTTGGGGCTGCAAAAATAGAGAAATACAGCTAATTGTTGAAATCAATTTTCAGTTCTTCCGGGATAAACTTTCAAAGCTTCTTCTAAACAATCCATCGCCTGGTCCAGTGCTTTCAGATTAAGCACATAAGCAAGCCTTACTTCCTGTTTTCCAAGACCGGGTGTGCCATAAAAACCAGTGGCAGGCGCCAGCATCAATGTTTGATCCCTGTGCGAAAATGATTCAAGCAGCCATTGGCAAAATTTATCACTATCATCAATCGGCAATTTGGCCATCGCATAAAATGCACCGCCCGGGTTAGGACAAACCACACCAGTCATTTTATTTAATCGACTCACTAATAAATTTCTGCGTGAGAGGTATTCAGCTTTTGGTGCTTCAAAATAAGAATCGGGCAGATCGATTGCTGCTTCACCCATGATCTGGGCTAAACCGGGCGGGCTCAATCTTGCCTGTGCAAATTTCATGGCTGCATCGTACACCGCTTTGTTCTTTGTAACCAATGCTCCAAGTCGTGCACCGCAAGCACTGTATCTTTTGCTGATTGTATCCATCAACACTACATGCTGTTCAAGACCTTCAATATGCAAAGCGCTAACATAATTTCCATCGTAACAAAATTCACGGTAGGCTTCATCGCTGAACAGGTAAAGGTTATGCTTCAAACAAATATCTTTCAGCTTATACATCTCTTCTTTGCTGTATAAATAACCGGTAGGGTTATTAGGGCTACAGATGATGATGCCTTTTGTTTTTTCTGTAATTACTTTTTCAAAATCTTCAATAGGAGGCAGCGCAAAACCCGTTTCAATTGTTGATGTGATAGGAACCACATTTACTCCGGCCGCACAGGCAAATCCATTATAGTTAGCATAAAAAGGTTCGGGCACAATTACTTCATCGCCGGGGTTCAAACAGGTGAGGAAACCAAACATGATGGCTTCACTGCCTCCTGTAGTGATCATGATCTGGTCGTAACTCACATCAATACCCACTTTTTTATAATACTCCACCAGTTTACGGCGATAACTTTCATTACCGGCGCTATGGCTGTATTCAAGTACTTTAATGTCTGTATGTCGAACAGCATCAAGAATGGCGGGAGGTGTTTCAATATCGGGCTGGCCGATGTTCAAATGAAACACTTTAATGCCTTTTTTCTTTGCAGCTTCTGCAAAGGGAACAAGCTTCCTGATAGGAGAAGGTGGCATTTGTTCGCCACGTTTACTGATTGCTAACATGCGGGCAAAGATAGGGTTGGTACTTACATTTATTAGTATTGGAAATAAAAAAGCCCCCGAAAATTCCGGGGGCAGGTATTAATGGAGATGGTTTATTTATTGTTCAACATTTCCTAAAATGGTGAGCACCTGCTCCTGGTCAATCCCCAGTAATTTCACACGCACTTGTTTTGAAAATTTGCCTGGTGTGGCGGCATTGTAAGTAGCAGTGATAGTACCTGTTTTGCCTGGTTTGATGGGTTCTTTTGTGTAATCAGATTTTGTGCAACCGCAACCTGGAGTAACTGTTTCAATCACTACATCTTCTTTTGTAGTGTTGGTAAAGGTAAATGTTGCTGTTACCGGGCTGTTGAGTTTTGCTTTACCAAGATCAACTGTTTCACTGGCAAACTTAACTATGTCGGTTGGTTTTTTTGACTGAGCATTCACTGCAGTGAAAACAAATAGTGCTACAAAGGCGATCATGAACTGTTTCATTGTATGC
>CBFGLL010000263.1:0-3809 GCA_965649585.1 uncultured Chitinophagaceae bacterium
TTCATAATCTTCCAGTTTACCCCTCGCAATTTTTTCAAGATGAATTTCGCTTTCTCCACTCAGTATCCTTTGCACCAGTTGGCTGCTACTCATCTCCAGGCTGAAAAATGCAACCGCCGTAGGTTTGTTTTTATTCATGGCTGCACTACGTGCAAGGTTGAGGGCAAATGCTGTCTTACCCACCGAAGGTCTTGCCGCCAGGATGATAAGATCTGTTGGTTGCCATCCGTAAGTGATATTATCCAGGGTGGGAAAACCCGTAGGTACGCCGGTGATATCATCATGGCGGTTACGCATTTCTTCAATCCGGTTGATTGTTTTGATCAACACATCACCCATTTCATCAAAATTCTTGCGAAGGTGGTTATTGGTAATTTCAAACAGCTTTCCTTCTGCACTATCCAGCAGCGTAAACACATCTGTGCTGTCTTCATAAGCCTCGCCAATGATCTCCCCGCTGATGCGGATCAATTCACGCTGAATAAATTTTTCAACCACGATTCGGCAATGCGCTTCAATATTGGCTGAGGATACTACTGCATTGGTAAGCTGGGAAACAAAATACGGTCCGCCCACCACTTCCAGTTCTTCCCGCAGGCGAAGTTCCTCCACTACGGTAAGCATATCAATCGGCATGCTCTTGGCCGATAAACCTTGC
Organism: uncultured Chitinophagaceae bacterium; assembly: GCA_965649585.1. Taxonomy (GTDB): domain Bacteria; phylum Bacteroidota; class Bacteroidia; order Chitinophagales; family Chitinophagaceae; genus Ferruginibacter. The sequence goes on from CBFGLL010000263.1 coordinate 659, forward strand.
ATGGCTTTAAATATCCGCTGGTGTGCATCAACATAAAAACATTCCGGCTTCAGAATTTCCGCTACCGTGTCAAACGCACCTTTTTCAAGCATCATGGCACCCAGCACAGCTTCCTCCAGGTCTTTTGCCTGTGGCGGCACTTTGCCAAACATCAGTTGGGCAGCATCAAGAGAAGGTTTTCTCCTGAATCTTTTGTCTTTATTGAGATTAGTAAGATCCATTTTTAGTTTTAATTGCTCAGTGAACGTTGCGGGTTTAGGGGCGATCAAAAATTCAGCAACATGCTTCGGAAACGAACAAGGTTCGTTTTTTTAAGTAAAGCAGTGTTTGGTAAATTTTTGTCGGGCGGCTAAGGTAATAGCAATTTGATAATGAAAAAATCATAAACAACTGTTATTAACTTTTTTTAAGAGTTTACCCACTGCTCAATCACATCCAAAGGTAGTTTATTCACCGCTTATTCACCTTTCCATGCACATCACTAATTCAAATCTATCTTCGATTTGGGCCCTTTTATCAACAAAACATTTTATTGAAATAATTCATTTGTACACCTGAATAAATTATTTTTTGGGGCGGATCATTTTGCTGGATCAGGGGTTTTTGTGTATCAGTTTTGTGTAAAACGCACATCAACTGTCATAGGCCCGAAAAAACTATCTTTGCAGCGAAAATTAACAGGATAAATGACCATTTCATATAACTGGCTGAGCACATATTTGCCCACCAAGATAGAACCCGAAAAACTCAGCAAAATTCTTACTTCCATTGGCCTTGAAGTTGAAAGCCTGGAATTGTACGAAAGTGTAAAAGGCGGATTAAAAGGCCTTGTTACCGCAGAAATTGTGACCTGCGACAAACATCCCGATGCAGACAAACTAAAAGTTACCACCGTAAATACGGGTAAAGAAACATTGCAGGTGGTTTGCGGCGCACCCAATGCTGCTGCGGGCCAAAAGGTAATTCTTGCCTTGCCCGGCACAACTATTTATCCTTCCAACGGGGAACCGCTTACGCTGAAAAAAGCCAGAATAAGAGGCGTGGAAAGCAATGGAATGATCTGCGCCGAAGATGAAATAGGCCTCGGCAGCGGCCACGACGGAATTTTGCTGCTGCCGGCAGATACTGCTATCGGCCAGCCTGCATCAGCGCTCTTCCCGGTGTACACAGATCACATTATTGAAATTGGCCTCACGCCCAACCGCATGGATGCCATGAGCCACCTGGGTGTGGCAAAAGATGTGTGTGCATGGCTAAGCCACCACCAAAAAAAAGGAAGCACTGCTATCCTTCCATATAAAAATAATTTCAAAGCGGGTATTGGCCCGGCCCCTGTGAGCGTGAAGGTAGAAAATACAGAAGCCTGCCCCCGTTATTCAGGTATCAGTATTCACAATATAACAGTAACGGATAGCCCACAGTGGTTACAAGAAAAACTACAGGCCATCGGCGTAAAATCAATCAACAATATTGTTGATATCACCAACTTCATTTTGCACGAAACTGGTCACCCGCTGCATGCTTTTGACGCAGACAAATTAAATGGCAACACTGTTATCGTAAAAAATATGCCTGCTGGTACTGCCTTTACAACACTGGATGAAAAGGAAAGAAAACTTTTTGCAAACGACCTCATGATCTGCAATGCAACCGAAGGAATGTGTATAGCCGGCGTGTACGGCGGCATCAATAGTGGGGTAACGGCCAATACTAAAAATATCTTTCTGGAAAGCGCCTGTTTTAATGCACAAAACATTCGTAAAACTTCCATGCAACATGCGTTAAGAACGGATGCTGCCACACGTTTTGAAAAAGGCGTTGACATCAGTAATACAGTAACGGTGCTAAAAAGAGCAGCCGAACTGATCACGGAAATCTGCGGCGGAGAAATAGCCGGCGATATCATTGATATTTATCCTGCCCCAGCCAGGGCAACAGAAGTAGGATTAAAATATCACTACCTTAAAAAACTCAGCGGGAAAAATTATCATGGCGATGCCATTAAAAATATCCTGGGCTCATTAGGCTTTACGCTCATAAAAGAAGGCGTGGATGAATTATGGGTGGCTGTGCCATTTAACAAACCCGATATCAGCCTGCCCGCAGATATTGTGGAAGAGATCATGCGTATCGATGGCCTCGATAATATTGATATCCCTGCCAGCATCAGCATTTCCCCATCTCACGTGTCCAGCACCGATAGTGCATCATTAAGAGAAAAATTAGCTAACCAGTTAACCGGTCTCGGTTTTCATGAAGTGTTCACCAACAGCATCACCAACAGTGCTTATTATAATGAAGACACGCTGAAGCACGTTGTAAAAATGATCAACAACCTTACGGTGGAACTGGATGTACTTCGTCCGTCGATGTTACACACCGGCCTGGAAATATTAGCGCACAATATCAACAGGAAAAATGCGGATCTGTTGTTGTTTGAAAATGGTAAGACTTATACAACTGAGGCCGAAGGAAAATACACAGAAACCAGGCACCTTGCCCTGTACATTACCGGTGATGTTCAACAAACCTCCTGGTATCAAAAAGGTCAAAAAGCAGACTACTATTTTGTAAAGGGTATTTGCGAAAAAATACTGGGCTCTCTCAACATCATTAATGCGGCGTTTGTAGAAACCGGCGATCCTGATTTTGAAATGGCTGCTAACATCAGCCTTAAAAACCAGGTGCTGGGCAAGATCGGCATGGTGAATGCGCAAACTTTAAAAACCTTCGGCATCAAACAACCGGTGTTTTTTGCAGACCTGTATTGGGATGAGTTGATGACCATAAAAGCAGCTAAAAAATTCACTTACCGGGAACTCAGTAAGTTTCCCCCCGTGCAGCGGGACCTGGCTTTATTATTGGACAAACAAACCAGTTATGCCGAGATAAGGAAGGCCGTGGCCAGCATCGGCATCAACGAGTTGCAAACAGTGAAACTCTTCGATATTTTTGAAAGTGATAAACTAGGCGCCGGCAAAAAATCAATGGCGATAAATTTCACTTTTTTAGATAGCAATAAAACGCTTACCGATAAAGAAATTGATGAGATGATGAATAAGATCATCAGCGCCTGCGAAAAACAATTGAATGCAGAAATAAGAAAATAAACTAAATTACTGCTACTAACAAATTTCCTTATTCGACGGTC
>CBFGLL010000264.1:0-3805 GCA_965649585.1 uncultured Chitinophagaceae bacterium
CAAAAAGCATTGCCCGTAGGCATATTTCCCACACCTTTGCACTCCAATTTAAAAAATCCTGCGGGGATAGCCGCAGGTTCATCTAAAAAAATAGAAAAATGAGTAAACTACATTTCACTACAAAACATGCGAACGAGGCTACCGTGCAACGCAATTGGTACGTTGTTGACGGTACTAATCAAACCGTAGGTCGTATGTGCGCAAAAATTGCGAGCGTTCTTCGCGGTAAGAACAAAGCTTATTACACTCCACACGTTGATTGTGGCGACTTTGTAATTGTAACCAATGCAGACAAAGTGGTATTTACCGGTAATAAAATGGAAGACAAAGAATACCTTACTTTCAGCGGTTACCCCGGTGGACAAAAAGGTGAAGCAGCTAAAAACTTATTGAAGCGTCGTCCTGAAGCTGTTATCGAAAGAGCAGTAAAAGGTATGTTGCCTAAAAACCGTTTAGGTCGCCAGATGTACAAAAAATTATTTGTATATGCAGGTAGCGAACATCCACATGGTGCTCAAAAACCAGCTGAATTAACTTTTAATAAAATTTCTCAATAAAATCAACAAGCCTGGGCTCATCCCCTGAGCTAAAAGGCTAAATATAAAAAAATGGAAAAGCAAAAAAACGCTGTTGGCCGTAGAAAAGAAGCTGTAACACGTGTTTTCCTTAGTAAAGGAGAAGGCGCCATTACCATCAACGGCAAAGATTATAAAACTTATTTCCCATTGGTTTACTTACAAAACCAGGTAGAAGCTCCATTAAAAGCAGTTGAAAGTGCTGATAAATACAACGTGGTTGTGAATGCAACAGGCGGTGGTGTTAAAGGCCAGGCTGAAGCTGCTAAACTGGGTATTGCCCGTGCTTTGATTGAAGTAAGCGCTGATTACCGCCCTGCTTTAAAAGCTGCCGGTTTATTAAAGCGTGACCCTCGTAGCGTAGAGCGTAAAAAACCAGGTAAGAAAAAAGCAAGAAGAAGCTACCAGTTCTCAAAACGTTAATTGGAGAGATACTGGATACTGGTTACCGGGTACTGGTACTGCTCCAATTTGCAGGCTCTTATCCAGCATCCAGGATCAAGTATCCAGCATCAACAATTTTATAAAAAACTACTTTAATAATAAACAATGGAAAATAACACTTCCTTACAACAGCAACTTTTAGAAGCAGGCGTTCACTTCGGTCACCTGAAGAAAAAATGGAACCCTAAGATGTTGCCTTACATCTTTGCTGAGAAAAAAGGTATTCATATCATCGATCTGAATAAAACAGCTGAAAGCCTGCAGGAAGCTGCAGCTGCAATGAAAGCTATTGCACGTAGCGGTAAAAAGATCATGTTTGTTGCTACTAAAAAGCAGGCAAAAGAAATCGTAATGGAAAGCGCAAAGCGTGTGAACATGCCTTTCGTTACCGAGCGTTGGTTGGGTGGTATGTTGACCAACTTCAACACCGTTCGTAAGAGCGTTAAAAAAATGCAGAGCATCGAAAAAATGCTGGGCGATGGTAGCGCAGAGAACCTGACTAAAAAAGAGAAACTGACTTTAAGCCGTGACAGGGATAAAATGGAAAAAGTACTGGGTGGTATCGCACAGATCAGCCGTATCCCTGCAGCTTTGTTCATGGTGGATATCGGTCACGAGCATATCGCACTGGCTGAAGCAAAACGCCTTAACATCAACACTTTTGGAATGGTAGATACCAACTGCGATCCTAACAAAGTTGACTTTGCTATTCCATCAAATGATGACGCTACAAAATCTATCGCTATCATCGTAAACTACATCACTGCAGCAATTGCAGAGGGTTTGGCAGAACGCCAGGCTGATAAAGATGAAGATAACGAAGGCGACAGCGAAGAATCAGCAGAAGCAAAAGCTGCACGTTTTGAAGAAAAAGTGGGCGAAGGTGACGACCGTGGCCGCCGTGCAAGAGGTACAACGCCAACCAAACGCAGGGTACCAGGACCAGGTGCTGGTGGAAGAAGGCCTGCTGGTAAATAGGTTGAAGGTTTGAGGTAGAAGGTTAAAAGTTATTGACCCGGCATTGTGCTACTATTTTACATTGTTGCGTCGCACACTTGTACTGAATACCCCATCTCAACTTGTATTGAAACGATTATTAATCTTCCCGAGCCCCCTTTGGGTGATGGAACAAAATATTAAACAATGAGTGCAACAATTACTGCTGCAGACATCAACAAACTTCGCCAGGCAACTGGTGCTGGTATGATGGATTGCCGCAAAGCATTAACTGAAAGTAATGGTGATTTTGAAGCAGCTATCGACTGGTTGCGTAAGCAAGGTCAAAAAGTGGCTGCTAAACGTAGCGACCGTGAAGCAAAAGAAGGCGTGGTATTGGCAAAAACTACTGCTGATAACAAAGCCGGTATCGTTCTTTGCATCAGCTGCGAAACTGACTTCGTAAGTAAAAATGCTGAGTTCGTAGCATTTGCGCAAAGCATTGCTGACGCTGCTGTAGCAAACAATGTAAAATCTGCTGAAGAACTGAACGAAGTTTCTATCAACGGCGCTAAAGTAGCAGACCTTATCAATGATAAACTGGCTGCTATCGGCGAAAAAATCGAAGTATCTAAATTTGAAAGAGTGGATGCTCCTTACGTTGCCAGCTATATCCACGGTGCAAACCGCATGGGTGTATTGGTTGGTTTAACTACCGCTGCTGAAGAAGCCGGAAGAGACGTGGCAATGCAAATTGCTGCTATGAATCCATTGGCTGTTGACGAATCTTCTATCCCTGCTGAAACAGTGGAAAGAGAAAAAGCAATTGCGATCGACGTGGTAAAAGCAGAAGGCAAACCAGCTGAAATGGCTGAGAAAATTGCGATGGGTAAACTGAATAAGTTCTTCAAAGAAAATACTTTGATGGCCCAGGCTTTTGTAAAAGACGGTAACAAATCTGTTGCTGAATATTTGAAATCAGTAGATGCTGATCTGAAAGTAACAGAATTTAAAAGAGTAGCATTAGGATAATCTTCCTGCTGCCAGATATTATAAAAGGTCCCGCTGCAAAGTGGGACCTTTTGTTATAAGGTAAGCAAGAAAAGCTGTTTTAACCTATTAAATAGGCAAGGCCATCGTTTACCGGGTGGCACAGGTCAATGATCTTATTGTTACGGCAAAGCTTATCAAACAGGTCCCGCACTTCTTTGTATTCATTATGTATGGGGCAGGGGCGGGTATCAGAACACCTACTAAGCCCAAGCCCGCATTGTTTAAAAACCTGTTTGCCATCAATGGCTTCCACTATCCTGATGATGGGCTGTTCTTTTTGTTTAGCACTCATATAGAATCCACCATTCGGGCCTTTTGCGCTATGGATCACATTTTCTTTCACCAGGGTTTGCAGCATCTTTCCTACCGTATGTTCGCTGGCATCAATATACCCGGCAATCTCCAGGATGCCCGACCTATCTGCAGCTTCCGGTTTGGAAGCAAGGTAGATCGCTGCCTTTATGGCCGTTTTACATGTAAGACTTAACATATCACTTATTTAAAAATTCTTTCCCTTCATCAGATATCATGTCGTGACTCCAGGGGGGATCAAATGTGAGGGAGATCTCCACCTCATAATCCGGCCACACGCCCGATAATACTTCCCTTGCCGCCGTGGTAATAGATTCGCCCATCGGGCAAAACTGCGTGGTGAGCGTCATGCTGCAAAATATTTTTTTATGCTCCTCGTCAAAATCTACCTGGTACACCAGGCCGAGATCAACAATGTTTAGCCCTATCTCAGGGTCCATTACCTGTTGTAATGCCGCCAGGGCAATAGTACATTTAATATCGTT
>CBFGLL010000265.1:0-3796 GCA_965649585.1 uncultured Chitinophagaceae bacterium
CACAAAGATTTTATTGTGACCTAACGCTTTTATTAATTATGGTACCTCGAGTTTTTACAAACGTCTATGGATTATGGACTATGGGCTATCGACTCCCGACTCCTGCCACCAAGACTGAAAGGCGCAAAGAAGCACAAAGACTAATGACCGGACGCTATTATAAATTATGATCCCTCGGGTTATTACAAAGGTCTATGGACTATGGTCTATCGACTATGGACTACTGACTCCCGACTCCCGACCGGAAACCCCCGACTTGTTTTCTCATCGTTTTCCCGTATTTTTAGCGAAGTGTATTAATTACACAATAACTATTAAAGATTGTTATGCCACAAACTGACCTGCTTTCTTCGGATAAGAACATATCTCGTCCACGCATGAGTTTCAAACAAATACTCAACATGAGTTTTGGTTTTTTTGGAATTCAGTTTGGTTTTGCTTTACAAAACGCCAATGTATCCCGGATCTTTCAAACACTGGGCGCCGAAATTGATAAGATCGGCATCTTATGGATTGCAGCCCCGGTTACCGGTCTGCTGGTGCAACCAATCATTGGTTACCTGAGCGACCGCACCTGGCATCCCAAATGGGGAAGGAGACGACCTTTCTTTTTTATTGGTGCGTTGTTTTCTGCTATTGCTTTGTTTTTAATGCCACAAAGTTCGGTGTTGTGGATGGCGGCCACTTTGTTATGGGTATTGGATGCGTCTATCAATATTTCTATGGAGCCCTTCCGCGCATTCGTGGGCGATAAATTACCCTCCTCACAAAGGACCACGGGTTTTGCTACGCAAACATTTTTTATTGGTCTTGGTGCGGTGATCGCTTCCCTGCTTCCTTATATTTTTACCAATTGGTTTAATATCAGCAATACTGCTCCTGAAGGAGTGATCAGTGATTCGGTTCGTTATTCATTTTATATTGGTGCGGTGGTGTTTTTAGTGTCGGTATTATGGACAGTATTCACCACTACTGAGTTTCCGCCAGATGATATAGAATCCTGGGAGCAGGAAAAATTACGTACAAAAGGTTTGTGGAGAGGTGTACAGGAGATCAGTTCCGGCATATTTAAGATGCCTACCACCATGCTACAGTTGGCCATGGTACAGTTTTTTACATGGATCGCTTTTTTTGCGATGTGGATCTATACTACTTCGGGCATCGCCCAAAATGCATACGGCACTACAGATTCGAGTTCCAAAGCATTCCAGGATGCGGGAGACTGGGTGGGTGTAATGTTTATGGTGTACAATGCGGTGTCGGCTATCACTGCGTTTTTATTGCCCATGCTGGCAAAAAAGATTGGTAGAAAATACACCCATATGATCAGCCTTATTATTGGCGGCATTGGCCTGGTGTCCATGTTATTTATCCACGATAAAAATATGTTGCTCTTGCCGATGGTAGGTGTGGGGCTGGCATGGGCATCTACACTTACCATGCCTTATGCAATACTGGCGGGGGCATTGCCTGTAAATAAGATGGGATTTTACATGGGTGTGTTCAATTTTTTTATTGTGATTCCGCAGATCGTGGCAGCCGCCATCCTGGGTTTTCTTGTAAAAAACTTTTTCAATGAGCAGGCGATATATGCATTGGTAATTGGTGGTGTGTGTATGTTGCTGGCAGGTTTCATGAACCTGTTTGTAACCGACCATGATGATGTGGTAAAAAAAACTGATAGTGATGTATTATAAAATTGATTGTATGAAACGTTTTGTTATCCTGGTTTTTGTGCTGGCAGGTTCCTTGCTGGCAACAGCCCAGTCCGTAAATGTATATCCCACCCATTGGTGGACGGGAATGAAACATAATAAAGTGCAACTGATGTTGCACGGTAGCAATATCGGTGCAAATAAATTCAGCATCAGCTATCCCGGTGTGGTTTTACAGAAACAGCATTCGGTAGAAAATAAAAATTATGTGTTCCTCGATGTAATGATCACTCCTGCTGCAAAGCCGGGCAATGCAAACATTCAAATGAATGCTGCAGGTAAAACGAATTCAATTCCATTTGCTGTTAAAGCCCGCAAAGCCGGTAATGGTACCAGTTATGCGCAAGGGGTAACGTCTAAAGACCTTATGTATCTCATCATGCCCGACCGTTTTAGTAACGGCGATGAATCGAATGACCGGGTGCCCGGTATGAGAGATCAAACCCTGAGAAGAGATACTGTTTTTAACCGCCATGGGGGAGACCTGAAAGGCGTAGAAAATAAATTGGACTACCTGTCATCACTCGGCGTAACGGCCATCTGGCTTAACCCCGTTATTGAAAACGACATGCCCGATAGAACGGAGCATGGTTATGCATTTACCAATCATTATAAAGTAGATCCAAGGCTGGGTGGCGATGCCGCCTATTCATCCCTGGTAAATGCTGCGCATAAAAAAGGAATAAAGATCATACAGGATGCAGTGTACAACCATGTAGGCAGTCATCATTTTACCATTCTTGATCCGCCCATGAAAGATTGGTTGCACCACTGGGACACTTTTACACAAACCAGTTATAAAGACCAGGTATTGTTTGATCCTTATGCGAGCTCGAGAGATAAAAAAATAATGAGCGATGGCTGGTTTGTAAAACCTATGCCCGACCTGAATCAAAACAATTCATTTGTTGCTAATTTTTTAATTCAGCATGCCATCTGGACTGTGCAGGAATTTGGAATAGATGGCTGGAGAATTGATACCTATGCCTATAACGACCTTGCTTTTATGAATAAATGCAACAAGGCATTGGAAACGGAATTTCCTAAGATCACTATGTTTGGAGAAACCTGGGTGCACGGTGTACCCAATCAAAGTTTTTTCTGCCAGAACAATTACAATATTCCTTTTAAAAGTAACCTGCAGGCGGTAACAGATTTCCAGGCATTGTGGGGCATTACCGATGCCATGACAAAAGATTTCGGCTGGACGGATGGTGTAAATAAATTGTACACCAACCTTGCGCAGGATTTTGTGTACAAAGACCCGATGCGTAACGTGATCTTTTTAGACAATCATGATCTGTCCCGCTTTTACAGCGTAATTGGAGAAGATGTAGTGAAATATAAATCCGCCATTGACTGGTTACTCACCTGCCGTGGCATCCCTCAATTATATTATGGCAACGAAATACTGATGACGGGTGTTACTAGTCCCAATGATGGTTATGTGCGCCTCGATTTTCCGGGAGGATGGAAAGATGATAAGCTGAATAAATTCACTGCTGCGGGAAGAAACGAAAAAGAAAACGATGTATGGAATTACCTGGCGAGGCTGGCCAACTTCAGGAAAAATTCTTCCGCCATCACTACCGGTAAAATGATGCAGTTTACACCAGATGATGGGATATACCCTTACTTTAGGTATGATGATAAACAAACCATTTTTGTGGTGCTGAACACGGCTAAGGAAAAGAAAACCATTAAAGTAGACCGTTTTGCTGAAAGGACGAAGGGTTTTACAAAAATGAAAAATGTACATACCGGCGAAACGGTTTCCCTGGCAGATTTTTCAGTAGAACCAAAAGCATCCGTTGTATTCGAACTACTCAAATAGCCAGGATAAAGATACCCTGTAGTACGAAGACCCTAAATCAACCCACTACGGGAGGGGCAAATAACTTCGGTTGTTTGCCTTTTTTTTTGCCCGTTTTGCCATGTATATGTCAATTTTCCCACATTATTTGGTAATGTTAAATTATTGTGTAATTTTTACACTTTAAAAATTGCTTGTACATGAAGAAAGGTCTACTCTCGCTTTTGGTAGTGTTATGCTCCATCAGTTCATTTTCCCAATTATTAAC
>CBFGLL010000266.1:0-3784 GCA_965649585.1 uncultured Chitinophagaceae bacterium
GATCGGTCCTCTTGCTTTGTAAAAACAAGGTATCTACTTCTGCAAAAGCGGTGTGATATTCGTTAAAAAGATTACGTTCATCCAGGGAGGACTCTTGTTTACTTTTATGTTTTCCATCAATAAAATACCAGAGCATCTGAGAAATCTGCTTTGCAGTTAATTCATCTGCATCATCCTGCGGACGATAACCATAGATACCAAAGCTGCTCAACTGGGTGCTCATGCCTGCGAAACGGGTGAGGATGCAGGCTTCGATACCCGTTAATCCATTGGGGCAATTTTTATTGGCTGGTGCATCACTGTTTTTGATGGCACTGATATCAAAACTCAACAGGTCGCTGTTGCGGAGCACCGGCTCCATTTCATCAATATGTTCCGTTACGGTGCCCACACGAAAACAGTCAAAACGCAGTTTGTCCATGGTGTCTAACATGCGTGGATGCACGAAATAACTTTGGAAAGCAATATGGTTGTAATGCCTTACCATGCTGGGTTCGCCGGTGAGCATGTCCAGTAAAAAATTCTGGCTGCGGATGGGGCTTTCGCCACGCAGGTCGATCATAGAATCGATGCAGGTGGCTTCTATTTGTTTTCCCAATTCAATATAGGCACCGTATTGTGCCATGGTGATATCATGTGAACCCCCTAAGATCACGACTGTTTTTTTTAAACGAAACAGTTCGGCCATTACCGCACGAATGGCAGCATAACTATCAGTGATCTCGGCACCTTTTTTTACATTACCGATATCTGCAATTTTAATATCGGTATGCCAGTAATGTAATTGATACAGGTGTTTACGAATAGCGTTGGCCGCTCCATTGTCTGCTTCGAAATATCCATTGCCGCGGCTTTCGGTTACGCCGAGTAAAACGATCTCTGCTTCTTCCAGGTCGGGCAACTCATCTTCAAATATGGATATATGTTTTGCCAGCTGCCCGTCGGTATATCCCTCATCATTATTGAGTTGATGAACGGGTACGGGTTCCAGGAATTCAAGGAGGTCGTGCATGAACAGTAAAGTTTTGCGGCAAACCTAAAATATAAAATGCAAATAGCAAGGACTCCCGGGGAATGAGGGGTCATTGGGTCAGTTGTCATTAAGTCATTAATAAGGAGTGGACCGGCAGTATTGTCGAAATCCGAAACAATAATGACTCGTTGAGTTTTTGACCAATGACAAGGAACAAATTTCCGTGTGCAAAGATTAACTCTTATTACCTTTGCAGTATTATTTTTAAACTGAATTTTTATGGCAGAAACACAGGAAGTTTTAGGAGAAGTAGTGATAAAATTTGCCGGCGATAGTGGCGATGGTATGCAATTGACCGGTAGCCAGTTTACCAACAACTCAGCCTTATTAGGATTAGACCTTGCAACTTTTCCCGATTTCCCGGCGGAGATCAGGGCCCCGATCGGAACCCTGCCGGGCGTGAGCGGATTCCAGTTACGCATTAGCAGTGATTCCATATATACACCGGGTGACGAATGTGATGTGCTGGTGGCCATGAATGCAGCTGCATTAAAAGTGAATTTAAAGTCGCTGAAAAAAGGCGGGAAGATCATTGCCAACACCGATGGTTTTGATAGCAGGAATTTGCGCCTGGCCAATTATCCCGACGGCGTAAATCCCCTGGAAGATAATAGCCTGGATGGTTACGAAGTGATAAAGATGGATGTAACCAAGATGACAAGGGAAGCCCTGAAAGATATTACGATGGGTACCAAGGAAAAAGACCGTGCAAAAAATATGTTTGTGCTGGGCTTTTTGTACTGGATGTACAATCGTAATATGGATAACACCATTAATTTTCTTACAGAGAAATTTGGAAAAAAGCCCGAGATACTGGAAAGTAATGTGAAGGCGTTGAAGAGCGGTTTTAATTACGGTGATACTACAGAAACTTTTACCCACCGCTATACGGTAGAAAAAGCGAAAATGGAGCCCGGCACTTATCGTTCCATCATGGGCAACCAGGCCCTCACCTATGGTTTGATTGCCGCCGCTCAGAAGTCAGGATTACCATTGTTTCTTGGTTCTTATCCTATCACACCTGCATCAGATATTTTACATGAACTCAGCAGGTATAAACATTTTGGAATAAAAACTTTCCAGGCAGAGGATGAAATTGCCGCCATTACCTCCGCAATTGGTGCAAGTTATGGTGGAGCCATCGGGCTTACCACCACCAGCGGGCCGGGTATGGCGTTAAAAACAGAAGCGATGGGCCTGGCAGTAATGCTGGAAATTCCACTGGTGATCTGTAACATTCAGAGAGGCGGTCCCAGTACAGGGTTACCTACCAAAACAGAACAAAGCGATTTGTTGCAGGCTTATTATGGAAGAAATGGAGAATGTCCCATGCCTGTAATTGCGGCTCATTCGCCGAGTGATTGTTTTGAAGTGGCATACGAAGCTGTACGCATTGCATTGCAACATATGACGCCCATTATTTTATTGAGTGATGGATATATTGCAAATGGTGCCGAGCCATGGCGTTTCCCTGCAATTGCAGACCTGCCGCCGATAAAAGTGGAGTTTAAAACGCAGCTGGGTCATGGCGAAGATAAATTTCAGCCTTACCTGCGGGATGAAAAACTGGTAAGACCATGGGTGGTGCCCGGCACGCCTGCATTGGAACATCGGATTGGTGGCCTCGAAAAACAAAACATCACCGGTAATATCAGTTACGATTCTGATAACCATGAGCTGATGGTGAAGATAAGGCAGGAGAAAGTTGATAAAATAGCACAGTACATTCCGAAACAGGAATTAGACAGCGGTCCGCAGTCAGGAAAGATATTGGTATTAGGCTGGGGTAGCACTTATGGCGCAATAAAATCGGCCTGCCTTGAATTGCAGGCAGCCGGCCACGCTGTTTCCCATGCGCATTTGAGGTATGTGCGTCCCTTTCCCGAAAACCTGGGCGACCTGATGAAAAATTTTGAAAAGATCATTATTCCCGAGATCAATAATGGTCAATTGATCAAGATCATCAGGGATCAATACCTGGTGGATGCTAAAGGATACAATAAGATCCAGGGTGTGCCGATCACTAAAACAGAAATGGTAGAATTTCTTAAAAAAGAATTATAAAACAAAAGCCGCTGAAAAGCGGCTTTTTAATTTCTTTATTTATAGTTCGTAATTACCTGATCCTTTCACGGCCGATCATCAAACCTATTTTAAGATTTGCACTAAAGAAGTTGTCCTTATCTTTTACATTACCTCTTTTTTTACGGGGCAGAGTCTGTGGAATGTATTCACCCAATTGCCTGTCTGACAACAACACCGCATTCACCAGTTTGTTTCCTGTTAAATAATTAGAGAATAAAGATTTATCGATGTAGGTAGTGCTCACATCATCCAGGTAGTCGGTATTGGTGGCCCTGTACATAAATTCCAGGCGCACATTAAAAGAGGAGCTCAACTCGTATTTAACGCCTCCGCCCAGTGGAATGCCAAGCGCATTTAGTTTATATGGTTTTCTATCGGGGTATTCGGCAAAACCCTGGCCTTCTGTGCTCAGTGGCTGCAGGTCTACCCAGCGGCCATTCAATTTTGCCTGCGGGTTGAAAGAAAAATAGCTTACACCTGCCAACACATAGGGAGATAACCTTGGAGGCTCTCCTTCCCTTGCATTCCAATCTACAAAAGCAAATAAGGGGTGAAACTCTGCCACTGCTGCTACTTCGCTGATGGTGCTCCTGAAGCTGAGGTTGCGATTGTAACGGGCACGGGCAATATCAGTTTTGGGAACGTTTCTTAGTACACTATCAAAAG
>CBFGLL010000267.1:0-3766 GCA_965649585.1 uncultured Chitinophagaceae bacterium
AATTTTGTGATCACTGCTTTTGAAAATGAAAAAGTTCATTTTGAAAAAGTTTTGATAGATCGCACTTATCCTCACGACAACCAACACACCCGCAAACCGGGTACCGGTATGCTCGCGGGGTATTTAAATAATGATGCATATGATATTAGCAACTCATTTGTAATTGGCGATAGGGTAACAGATATGCAACTCGCAAAAAATCTTAATTGCAAAGGCCTATGGTTAAACCTTGATGAACATCTTGGTGCTGCTGAAATACAGCATACGGTTGAAGAACTCCGGCAAGATACCATTGCTCTTGCTTCGCCACATTGGAAAGATATTTATGAATATCTTGCGGCTCAAAATTCATAACCAGGCATGACCCCTGAAAGATCGAACAGGCTCAATTTCGTGTTAAACCACCGCCAGCCGGGACTTACCGTGGTTTTAGAGAACGTGCAGGATCCTCACAATATTTCTGCTGTAATGCGCACCTGCGATGCTGTTGGCATCCAGGATATTTATATTCTCAACACCCAGATACCAAAACACAAAAAGTGGGGTGCAAAAAGTTCTTCCAGTGCCGCCAAATGGCTCAGCATTCACCAGTTTGATAATACAGCCGAATGTTTTGCAGCACTGAGAAAAAAATTTGATAAAATATTTGCAACACATCTTAGCAGCAATGCGGTAGGCCTGCACCAGATGGATTTTACGCAAAACATTGCCCTCGTGTTTGGAAACGAACATTCCGGCGTAAGCGAAGAAAGCCTGGCGCTTTGTGATGGAAATTTTATTATTCCACAAGTAGGCATTATTAAATCCCTGAATATATCGGTGGCTTGTGCTGTTACTGTGTATGAAGCATTCCGGCAAAAACAACTGGCCGGTCATTACCAGCATCTGCAATTAGATACAGATCGTTACGTAGCATTAAGGGAAAGCTGGGGCTTTCTTGATGATACCGATACCGATCAATAAAAAGCCGCTCATAGATTTGCGATTACTGTTCCCATTACTTTAATTAACTTCAACAGCAACAAAAACTGTTTATGCAAAAGATCATTTTATCGATGTTGGTTTTACTACCGCTGGCATCATTGGCTCAAAACAAAAAGCCGCTCACACACGCTGTGTACGATGGTTGGAAATCGGTGGGTGAAAGGAAAATCAGCAACGATGGCAATTTTATCGTGTATACCATTAACCCGCAGGAAGGCGATAATGAAATGGTAGTTCAGAATGTAAAAACCGGCTATAAAAAACAGGTTTCCCGTGCTTATGCGGCGGTAATTACAGAAGACAGCAGGTATGCGATCTTTAAAATAAAGCCGGCATTTGCAGATACCCGGCAAGCCAAGATAAAAAAGAAAAGACCGGATGATATGCCGAAGGATAGTCTCCGAATATTAATGCTGGGTACTGATAGCTTCGTAACGGTTAACCGCATCAAATCTTTTAAAACCCCGGAAGAAGGCTCGGGTTGGCTGGCTTATCACTTGGAAAAGCCGTTGCCCGATTCTGCTAAAAAGAAAGCAGCTCCTGATTCTGTAAAACTAAGGGTAGACAGGATGGCAAAACTGGCAGACTCCATGATCCGAAAGTCGCTCGATTCTGTAAAAGGCAAAATTGAAAAAGAAGAAGTGATCAAAGCTGCCAACAAAGCGGTAAAAGAGATCTATAAAAAAGCAGATGAAGAAGAATTAGTGCAGTTAACGGATGCAGATGGAGATGATGTCCCGGGCGGCGGAGCTTCAACGGAAGGCACAGAACTGGTATTGCGGAACCTTATTACAGGCAAAACAAAGTCGTTTAAACTGGTGAATGATTACCTGTTTGATAAAAAAGGAAAACGCCTCTTGCTGGAAACCACGAAAAACAATAAAGACAGTAACAGCAGGGCAATGATAGTGGTGCATCACCTGGAAACTGGGCGTACTGATACCATCATGAAAAATGTGAATGACGCCAAAAATTACAGTTTTGACGAAGGTGGGGATCAACTTCTTTTTGTAGCAGAGAGAGACAGCAGCACAAAAGCGTTGCAGAAATTTTATAAACTATGGTATTATACACCCGGCATGGACAGCGCCCGCATCCTTGCAGATAAACACGCAAAAGGTATGCGCCTCGGTTTTACAGTAAGCGAAAACTCTGCGCCCCGTTTTAGTAAGGATGGCAAAAAAATATTCTTTGGCACTGCGCCCATTCCACCGATAAAGGATACATCACTGGTGGACTTTGATTTGGCACGACTCTATATCTGTAGCTACAACGTCGATTATCTCCAATCACAACAACTAAAGCAGCTCAACAATGAGCTGAGGAGAAGTTACCTGGCAGTTACCACGCCCGGCAGTAAAGAAATCATCCAGCTGGGAAACGAGGATATGGAAAACGTGAGCCTTGTTGACGAAGGCAATGCAGGCTGGGTGCTGGCGCAATCGAATAAGGGATTCAGAAAATCATCGCAATGGGAGGGCAGAACAAGGTCTACAGCATGGGTTGTAAATACCGGCACAGGTGAAAAGACAAAGATCAATAACAATAGTTATGGTTTTTACCAGGCATCGCCCAATGGCAATTATGTTTACTGGTACAATCCTGCTGAAAAAAATTATTTCACCTACAATGTTGCCACGGGGCAGGTTAAAAATATTTCTTCAGGCATTAAAGTTCCTTTGTACGACACGGAAAATGATGTACCCGATTTTCCTTCGGCAGCGGGAACCATCAGTTGGGTAAGTGGCGATCAGTATTTCCTGGTAAAAGATGAATATGATATCTGGCAGCTCGACCCCAATGGAATGGAGGCGCCGAAAAACCTGACCAATGGTTTTGGAAGAAAACATAAAACCGAGTTTTCTTATGTGCGCCTGGATGATGAAAAGAGGTTCCTGCAACCGGGGGAAGTTATTTTGCTGAGCAGTATGAACAAGGGAAATAAATACGGTGGTTATTTCACTAAGAATACCGGTGAAGTAAGCGATCCTGTATTACTTACCGAGGGTGCGTTTTTTAATGGTCCAGTATTAAAAGCAAAAAATGCAGATGCTATGCTGGCCCTCCGGGCAACACCCGCCAACGCAGAACTGTATTATGGAAACAGTTTAAAAGATATTCAGCCTGTAACTGATATTGCGCAACAGCAAAAGGAATACAACTGGTTGACGACAGAACTGGTTCGCTGGAAAATGTTTGATGGTAAAATGAGCGAAGGAATTTTATACAAGCCCGAGAATTTTGATCCTTCAAAAAAATACCCTGTCATCTTTTATTTTTATGAGCGTAATGCTGATGGGCTTTATAGTTACAAAAGTCCGGCACCAAGCGCATCTACTGTAAACATACCATATTTCGTGAGCAATGGTTACCTGGTTTTTGATCCCAACATTTATTACAAAACCGGTGAACCGGGCGAAAGTGCTTACAACAGCGTGGTAAGCGCAGCAAAACATTTAAGCAAAATGAAATTTGTAGATAGTACCAAAATGGGTATCCAGGGCCAGAGTTGGGGCGGGTACCAGGTAGCATACCTTGTAACACGCACAAATATGTTTCGTGCAGCTGGTGCAGGGGCTCCTGTTGCAAATATGACCAGTGCTTACGGCGGTATCCGTTGGGGAACCGGTATCAACAGGCAATTTCAATATGAAAAAACGCAGAGCAGGATAGGGGCCACCTTATGGCAACGGCCAGACCTTTACATCAAAAACTCACCGCTCTTTGCTGCTCCAAAAATAAATACGCCCTTGCTCATTATGCACAACGATGCTGATGGTGC
>CBFGLL010000268.1:0-3753 GCA_965649585.1 uncultured Chitinophagaceae bacterium
TGTTTAACTCGTTTTGAAAAATTTCGTCAAAATTTCTTTTGAGCCAGTTTTCAATATGTTGGTTAGATGACCTTTCTTTTATGAGATAAACTGTTCCCTCATCTACCTGGTAAACAGGTGAATCAGGATAAATCCCATTAATCCAGTTAAACAAAGCTTCCCGTGGCTTCACTACAAGAGCATTGCGATTGATACTTTCAAAATAATAGGGGAGTGGGTCCATGTGCTGTAATACGATTTGCTAAAAGTTTTGATGGATTACCTATCCATTTACACCGGCACTAACGATGGGGAATAGTGCCAAAAATTACCTCATTCATCAAGGCTGGTCCAGCCCAACTGCGCCAGAGCAGGTTCTGCCCATCATTTCCCAAACTCCTTCAGTAATACCTCCACTACTTTTTCTTGCTCATAACCCTCCAAAAATAAGGTTCTTGCCCTTCCCGTCATTTTCTGCTGTATGCCTTTTCCTTTCTTTTTCTTCGGAAGGAGTTGATGATATACCTGTGAACAAAATTTCGATACCTTCCCAAACTCCGCCATTGCCTTACGGCTCCTTTCAAATGCAGGATCCTTAATCACTCTTTTTTTATCAAGGGAAGTTTTTTTACGCACCAGCCAGTGGTCGCCGTCTTTATAAAAAGTTAGATTGTCAAGGGTGCCACTGATTTTGATGTCGCCGGCTTGTCTGGCCATAGGGTGGTTATTTAAGTGCAGAATTAAAATTAAGGTTTTGCCTTCAAAACTAACTGCGTAATACCCGCAAGCCAGGCTCACACCCGTAGCACCTCCCACTCGCACCCGACTCACACCCCAGCTTACTCCGTATCGAAGTCTACCTTACTCCGTATCAACTCCGTTTCAAACCAGTATGAAAAATTATCGGTGTGGAAAGCAAGGACTACCAGAAGACGTATATTTCAGCACTTGTAACCCGTTTATTGATACCAGGCTGAGGAGATGGTAACCCGGTATTTGATGAAATTTTCTGGAAATGTTATAACAGCATGAATGATCACTTATACCGATCTATACCGATCACTTCCCCGCAAAACTCATACTCCTCCTTTACATTACTGCTGATGATGATCAGCTTTTTCCCAAGTTGGCTGTTCACAAGGCTGCGGTACACGGCCACGCCCTCCGCATCAAGGTTGGTGGTGGGTTCATCCAGCAAAAGCACAGGCGTATCAGAAAAAAATGCCTGCGCCAGTTTGAGTCTCTGTTTCATACCGCTACTGAAATAGCGGATCTGTTTATTGGCCGCATTGCCCAGTTGCACCGCAGCAAGCATATCAGCAGCAGGAATAGTCAGTTGTTTAAACCCGGCATGAAAATGCAGCATTTCTGTAGCGGTCATTTCTTCCACCAGTTCCAGGTAAGGAGCAGCAATAGAAAGATGCCTGTAAATATCGGTGATGGTTTGTTGGTCGTTATTGGTATAAATAATCTCGCCCTCGTTGTGCGTAGTGGCCCCGGCAATCACCTGCAATAAAGTGGATTTGCCCGAACCATTGGGCCCCGTAATAGCATAAGAATGCCCGGGTAAAAATTCAAGACTGCACCTGCGAAAGATCCAATCCCTGTTAAATCGTTTGCCTACCTGTTGCAAACTAATTTTCATCCAAACCGGCTTTGTTGTAAACTTTAATGATGCCCCTTTTACTTTCTTTGATAAAGTTGAGGATAAGATCCCGCTCTTCGCAGGCAGGCAGGTTTTGCTCAATATATTCCAGCGCCTGCGTGGTATTAAAGCCCTTATTGTAAATATGCCTGTACACTTCTAAAATTCCATTGATGCTTTCTGAACTATAGCCCCTTCTTTGTAAACCCACGGAGTTTACACCGGCATAACTGATAGGGGAGCGGCCAGCCTTTATAAACGGCGGCACATCTTTACTGATAACCGAAGAACCGGCAATATAGGTATGCGCACCTACTTTTGAAAACTGCGAAGCGCCGCTCATGCCGCCAATAATGGCGTATTCACCAATCTCCACATGGCCCGCCAGTTGTACGCTATTGGCTAATATCACATGATCGCCCAAAACACAATCGTGGGCCACATGAGAATAGGCCATCAGCAGGCAATGACTGCCCACCACCGTTTTCCATTTATCCTTTGTGCCACGGTTTACCGTTACACATTCACGAATGGTAGTAAAATCACCGATCTCTACCGTTGTATTTTCACCAACAAATTTCAGGTCCTGGGGAATGGCGCCTAATACAGCTCCGGGAAAAATAAGGCACTCTTTACCAACACGGGTTCCACTCATGAGTACTGCGCCGGACATAATATGCGTGCCTTCGCCTACCTGCACATCATCGTGTATCACCGCAAAGGGATCCACTTTTACATTGTTGCCCAATATTGCATTGGGACTTATATGTGCCAAAGGACTTATCATATTTCAGCTTTCGATCTTTTTACTATTTGTGCTACCAGCACTGCTTCTGTTGCCACTTTATCGCCCAC
Organism: uncultured Chitinophagaceae bacterium; assembly: GCA_965649585.1. Lineage (GTDB taxonomy): Bacteria > Bacteroidota > Bacteroidia > Chitinophagales > Chitinophagaceae > Ferruginibacter. Next base: position 2,480 of record CBFGLL010000268.1, read on the forward strand.
GAATATAGTTCCTTTCATTTCACAAATACCACGACGGATCGGAGCCAATAATTCCATTTTTAAAATTAAGGTATCTCCTGGCACTACTTTCTGCTTGAATTTACAATTCTTTATTTTCAAAAAATAAGTATCATATTGATCTTCTGTATCTCTTGGAATGGCTAATATGCCACCTGCCTGCGCCAGTGCTTCCACCTGTAAAACCCCCGGCATTACACAGTTCCCGGGAAAATGCCCCTGGAAAAACGGTTCGTTGTAAGTAACGTTTTTTACGGCGATCACATGTTTATCTGTGAGCTCCATAATTTTATCTACCAATAAAAACGGGTAACGGTGGGGTAATGTTTTTTCTATCTGGTGAATATCAAAAAGAGGCGCCTGGTTTGGATCATATTTTGGAACCTCCTGCCTGTTCTTATACTTTTTGATATGCTCCTTTATTTTTTTGGCAAACTTTACATTGCTTGCATGGCCGGGCCTGTTGGCAATAATATGTGCTTTGAAAGGATAACCTACCAGCGCAAGGTCTCCCACCACATCCAGCAATTTATGACGGGCAGGTTCATTGGGATACCTCAATTCAAGATTATTCAAAATGCCTTCCTCGCTAACCTTCACGTCTGTTTTCTGAAATATTTTTGAAATGCGTTCTACCTGGTCGTCACTTACCGGGCGATCTACCACCACAATGGCATTGTTGATATCTCCTCCTTTAATGAGGTTATTATTTACCAGCGCCTCCAGTTCATGAAAAAAACAAAAGGTGCGGCTCGATGCGATCTCATCATTGAACTGGCTGATATTACGAATATCGGCATGCTGCGTTCCCAGCACGGGGGAGTTAAAATCTATCAGCGTGTTGATGCGGTACTCGTCAAATGGAAGCGCCACCATTTCCACTTTTTTATCTTCATCTATAAAGCTGATATTATGCTGTATCTCGTAAAATATTTTTTCAGCATCCTGCTGTTGGGTTCCTATTTTGCGAAGCTGGTCAACAAAAGGTTGGCTGCTGCCATCCAGTATCGGTACTTCTTCACCATCAATTTCTATCAGCACATTATCTATTTCCATGCCCACCAATGCAGCCATCAGGTGCTCGATGGTGCTCACCCTGGCGCCCTTTGCTTCCAGTGTAGTGCTGCGGTTGGTTTCCACCACATTGTCAACATCAGCTTTAATAACCGGTTTTTCCGGGAGATCTACTCTTTGAAAATTAATGCCTGTATTTGGCTCGGCTGGTTTTAAACGCATGGTAACTGCCTTACCGGTGT
>CBFGLL010000269.1:0-3749 GCA_965649585.1 uncultured Chitinophagaceae bacterium
GTTTCGATTAATCTTACCGGATTTCAAGACCTCTCAGGCAACGCAATAACGGTAACCCCCTGGCTGGCACCCGGAGCAACTTACCAATACCTTGTCGCTTTCAGTACTCCCGGTGGAACACAGCCTAATAAATGGAACTATAGTCGCATAAGGGCAGCTTCCGCTGTGTGCGGAATATCCGACACTACACTTGTAAATACATTTGTATATCAGGGCCAGCAGCCCGACGGTGCCAATATGTTAGTAACCAAAACAGCAGTGGTAAGTTCTGTAAACAATACTTTGATTAGTTCTATCACAGCGGGTCAATCCTTTTCATACCTGGTAACTGCCAGGAACCAGGCAGGAAATGCTGCGAAGGATATCCTTTTTCGGGACACCATTCCACAAAATCTAATATACAACGGAACCTCAAATGGAACTGGATTCAATATGAGCTATGACGGTGCAACGAGAGTGTTGACGGCCTTCTACCCGGTTAACAATTACAGAAACACGGATCCTCCACTTTCATTTCACATAAATGTAACCTCAACTTGCTTAAATGTGCCGCAAGTGGTGAACCGAATCTATATCGGAAATTCAAGGGGCGATTCAGATCCCACAAATGATATCGGAACTTCAACAGTTACCGTTCTCCCAAATGTAAATGCCCCGGCAGCCCAGTCTCTAACTTTTTGTCAGGGGGTTGGTCAAACAATTTCTATCCCCGACCCCGGAAACCCTATTAGCGTTAAATGGTATTCAACAAGTAGTGGGGGAACTGCCTTTTTGAGTAATTCTCTAACCTACACGCCGTCTCCTGCGCTTAATTCTAACATTACGTACTATGTGAGCCAATATAGGACCAACGATCCCACCTGCGAAAGTAACAGGCAACCGATAAACATCGTAGTTACACCAAACTTCGATATAACGGCGGAGCCTGGTGATAGCTTGACCTGTGGAACATACGCAAGCTTCACCTTGAGCACTAATTTAGCGACCGGTTTGACATATAGTTGGTTTCAAAGCGTGGATAATGGTATTACCTGGACAGTGTTATCGAATAATACTACTTACTCAGGTGTAAACACCCGTAGCTTACAGGTTTTAGCAGCCAATGTGTTAGACGGATACTTATATCGCTGCGAAATTAAATCAGGAAGCTGTTTTACAAAGTATAGTGTGCCTGCCAAAGTTATTAAAAAGCCTTTAAACACCTGGTTGGGCGTAAACACAAATTGGATGGACCCCCAAAACTGGTGCCCAGGCGTCCCATCAGCAAGCACAGATGTTATTATTCCAAATGGTAGTATTAATTATCCATTGATCACTAGTACTGGTCCGGTAGCCCGGCACATAACCATTGGCACTACAGCAAAGGTTGAAATAAGCACCACCGGGCGCCTGGAAGTGTACGGAGATGTAATGAACAGTGGAACCCTGAATAACGAGGGCACGATTGCCTTGCTTGGAAACACACTCAATACCACATTTCCAGGTGCTGCAGGTAATATCACTAACATGTCTGTTTTGGAATTCAATAAACCTGGCGCTGCAATCACGCTCAATAAACCAGTGACCATTCAAACAGAGTTGAGACCCCTTGCAGGAATATTCCAGTTGAGTGAGAGTAGTATCACATTACAAAGCAATGCGATTAAAACTGCATTCGTATCAGCAGTTGGTGCCAACGCCGATTTCAGTTACGGTACCAATGGACGTTTTGTTGTAGAAAGATATATAAGTCAAACCCGTAAATGGCAGTTATTAAGCGTTCCTGCTGATACCGAAAACAGAACAATCAGGTCAACGTGGCAAGAAGATGGTACCAACACCCCAGGTTTGGGAGTCAATATAACCGGCCCGGGTGGTGGTAATGGGTTAGATGGCCCTTCAGTTACTGCCTCAATGAAATTTTACAATCCGGCGGCAGATGATTTTACGCCGGTTACAAACACTATTTCAACCCAACTTAAAAAACCTGAAGGTTATTTCCTTTATGTGTATGGTGACAGAAATACTACAGCGTACGGGGGGCAGGGAAATCCAACAAAATTACGGTCGACAGGGAAATTGTATATCGGTAGGGCGGGTGCCCAAAATCCACCAAACGCAACACTTGTAGGAGCTAATCCCTATTCATGGCTCATGGTAGGTAATCCTTTCGCCAGCCCGATTGATTTTGAGTTATGGAGAAATGGCAATGCGAACATTGCTAATTACCTCACAGTATGGGATCCATCAGTTGCGGGCCCTGATGGGTTTGCTTCCGGCGTATATCAGACGATCACTTTTAATCCGACAACGATCACGGTAACTCCAGGGGGCGGATATTATCCAACAAATAGTCCTAAATCATCCGGGTATATTCAAAGTGGCCAGGCATTTTTTATTGAAAGATCCGCAGCGGTTTCAATTGATCAACCTTTTTTAGAATCGCACAAGGTATCCAACAGCCGCCTTACCAACCGTGAAACTCCGGAATCCGAAGCCGCCATTAAAATGTTCAGTTCATTCATTTATCAGAATGATTTTATGCAGGATGGCAACAGGGTAATAATATCAAATGACTATTCCAACGATCTTGATGCTAATGACGCCTCAAAACTCACTAACCCAACCGTTAGCTTTGGAATGGATCGTGGCACCAAATGGCTTTCTGTAGAAACAAGGAATTCAATCCAGGCGGGCGACACCATACATTATTCAATGGGAGGCCTATGGGAAAATAATTACCGTCTCGCATTTGCGCCCGTAAATATGGCCAACCCACTGCTTAAGGCAGAACTTGTTGACAGGTATACAAACACCAAAATTGAAATCAGCCTTTCAGACAGTAGCTTTGTGAATGTTACGATGGATAACAATCCAGCCAGCAGGGCCTACAATCGCTTCTACCTGGTATTTAGTAATAGCAACATCATTGTGCTCCCGGTTACCTTCATCGACGTAAAAGCCATCCGTAATACCGATCGCTCTATCAATGTACAATGGAAAGTAGCGAACGAGGTGAATATACAACGCTACGAAGTACAACGCAGTGCAGACGGGCTCAACTTTATGAATATCCTAAATAATGATGCAACTAACAGTACCCAGTACACGAAAACGGATCTCAGCCCCCTGGCTTTCGATAATTTCTATCGCATTAAAGCCATCGGTACAGCAGGGGATATCACTTACAGCAAAACTGTGAAAGTGTCACCTGAAAAAGGGGCACCGGCGATTGTAATCAGTCCAAACCCGGTAAAGAACGGGGAAATGAATATGCAGTTGCATAATATTCCGGCTGGTGCCTATAGTGTCGAAATCATCAATGCAGCTGGCCAGCTCGTGCATTCAGGCCGCATTAACCTTACTGCTAACAGTTACAGTGACACGATGAAATTAAACGCTATCAGTTCAGGATTATACCATGTTTCAATACGCAATGCTGCACAGGAAATAGTGTTTAAAGAAACAGTGATGTTTGAATAGAATTACATGAATCTCTACTACAAGGAGCACCCATCGGTGCTCCTTTTTTTATCCACATACACAATAAAATAGTTGTTGCGCAAATGTTATCTGTACTGTTTTATGGTTTACATTCATCTCTGCAAATCCTCTGTCTTAAAAACCTGAACTATGAGAAATACAATTTTAAAATTGTTATTGTTTGTATTTCCGTGCCTTATTTCCAACAGCATCTCCTCTCAGCCCTTTCAACAAGGACTAACGAATGAATTTAATGAAAGCCCCCGTGTTTACGAGCCGAATAATGA
>CBFGLL010000270.1:0-3738 GCA_965649585.1 uncultured Chitinophagaceae bacterium
CAAAATAAAAATGTATTAAGCATCTTCGCCGATTCCCGTCAAAACATATGGCTTGGCCTCGATAATGGCATCGACATGGTGGCCTTCAACAGCGCAATCAAAAAAGTGAACCCGCTGCAGCAGGATGGCTCCGGCTATACTGCCCTGCTCCACAGTGGTAAATTTTATGCAGGCACATCCGGGGCGCTCTATCAAACCAACCTGCAGCCAGGCTCCGACCTTAGTTTCAGCAAGGTGAATTTTAACCTGGTAACTAACAGTAGTGGGCAAACCTGGAAGCTGGCTGCAATAAATGGTCAGGTATTGCTGGGCCATCACGACGGAGCTTACCTGGTAAAAGATAATGCCGCCATCCGTATCAGTGCCGACCCCGGCTTCTGGAATTTTGTGCCCATGAGCGATAACTTCCCGAGCCCACGTATTATTGCGGGAAACTACCGCGGACTGCGATTTTTTAATTTCGACGACGGGAATTTTAAACAGGATAATGCTATACCGGGCTTCTCCGAATCAAGCCGCTTTGTGGCCATTGATACCCGGGGTGCCATATGGGTATCTCAGCCCTATCATGGCATTTATAAAATTGTACAGGACAATGCGGGCAAATATTCTGTGAGTGTATATGGGCAACAAAACGGCCTGCCCTCCACGCTCAACAACCATATTTATAAAATAAAGAATGAAGTGGTGGCTGCCACGGAAAGAGGCGTTTATAATTATAACGAAAGTAAAGACCTGTTTGAGCCATCACCATATTACACAAAACTGCTCGGCACCCAAAGTGTTCGATACCTTAAAGAAGACAGCGAAGGCAATATCTGGTTCATGCATGATAAAACCCTCGGTGTAATTGACCTCAGCACCAAAGAACCCTCCACCATATTTATCCCTGAACTAAGCAGCAAATTACTAAGTGGATTCGAGTTTATTTACCCGGTAGATGCTTCCAATATTTTCCTGGGAGCAGAAAAAGGTTTTTACCATATCAACTATCCGAAGTATAAACGCAATGCATGGGTACCTCCCGTTCAACTGCGCCTGGTAAGGGCCATCAGCAATAAAGACAGTTTATTGTTTGGAGGTTACTTTTCCGGAGTAAATGATCCGCAGGAGCAACCGGGTTCGGCAAAAGTTAAACTACCCCACGGCATTAAAACATTGCGCTTCGAGTTTTCCAGTGCCGTATATGGATCAAGGCAAAATATTTTATACAGTTTCAGGTTAAAAGGGCTGGATGAAACCTGGAGTGAGTACCATTCCAAAACAGATAAAGAATATACCAACCTTCCTGCAGGCAACTATCGCTTTGAAATAAAATCAAAAAACAACCTGGGTCAGGAATCTCCTGTTACCGGCTATAACTTCAGCATCAGCCCACCATGGTATGCCACCATTTGGGCAGCCCTGCTATATGCACTTGTATTTGCAACAGCTGCGTTTTTTTTATACCAACACCTGCAAAAAAAATTCAGGCTGCAAAAAATAAAATACGAAGAAGAACAAAAAAGATTGCTCTATATCCATGAACTGGAGATGAACAAAAACGAGAGCGAGCTGATGGCGCTGCGCAATGATAAACTGGAAGCAGAGATCAGCTACAAAAATTCAGAACTGGCATCTTCTGCCATGCACCTTGTAAAAAAAGCAGAGTTACTCACCAAGGTAAAATCTGAGCTTGGCCAGGTGATGAAAGTACTCGATAATCCCCAGGCGATAGCCGAACTTAAAAAAATGATGCGTACCCTCAGTGACGATGACAAGATGGACCAGGAATGGGAAAACTTCACCAAACACTTTGACAAAGTGCACAGCGACTTCGTAGTAGGCCTCAAAGAAAAACACCCCGGCATTACCGGCAATGAATTAAAACTAAGCGCATACCTGCGCATGAACCTTTCCACCAAGGAAATTGCACAGCTCATGAATATCTCGGTAAGAGGCGTGGAGATCAGCAGGTACCGGCTCAGGAAAAAACTACAGCTACCTACCGAAACCAGCCTCTTCGATTATCTTATTAGTATTCAGCCAACAAAAGGGATCAATAAATCAGCCTGATCGTTCACTTAAAAAAACATTTTCAGCGCCTGTTGTTTGTCGTGACCGTACACATCGCCTGCAAAATGTAATAGCCCTTGTTCATCAACCCATGCTGTATAATAAGTAATGAGTACGGGTACAGGTTCATTGAGTTTTACGTGCTGCTCTTTGCCCGCATTCATCGCATCTTCAATAGCACCTGGTGTCCATTTGCTTTGACCTCTCAAAAGGTATTCCGCCATTTTCTGTGGTTCACTCAGGCGGATACAACCGTGACTGTATGCACGTTTGTCTTTTGAAAACAGAGATTTTGCAGGAGTATCATGAAAGTAGATATCGAAACTATTGGGGAATAAAAATTTCACTTTTCCCAGCGCATTTCCCGGGCCGGGTAATTGCCTGATAGCTGGCAAACCACCACCCAGGGAACCATTCACTTCCATATTATTTTCTGCCAGGTAATTTGGATTACGTGCTATTGCAGGCTGTATCTCTTTGGCGACAATGCTTTCCGGCACATTCCAGTAAGGAGAAAACACAACGGTGTTAAGGTTACCGGTAAACATCGTGGTATTGTGCCCCTGCTTACCAACTACCACCGGCATGTCAAATACCTTGGTGCCGTTTTCGGTAACGTGCAATACAAACTCGGGAATATTTACCATGATGAATCTTCCCCTGGGCTGATCGATGATCCATTGTGTACGGCCCATATTGATGAGCAACTGTTCAATTCTTTTTTCAACAGGTATATTCATATCGGCCAACTGTTGATCGGTGAGTTTACCATCTGCAGTATAGCCATGCCGCATCTGGAAACTTTCTATCGCCCTCGTTAAGGTATCAGTCCAGTTGGCGGTGGTATCCTGGGATGCAAGATCGCCTGTTAAAAACAAACGACGCTTTAAGGTAGCCACATTTGCAGAGGCTGTTTTACTGTTCAACTCCTTTGCTTTTGCTGCAACCACCGGCCATCCACCTGCTCTTTGTACAGCAAGGTATTTTTGCAGGTATGTTTTTAAACCTCCATACGCTTTATTTACATCTTCATAATATTTATCGTCCTTGTGTTTTTTATTGATGAGCGAATCGGCGATCTCTACAGCTGGCTGACGAACAAAAGGAACAAATTTTTCCATCTCCTTTCGTTTGATATATCCACGGTCAACATTGGTGAGATAAAAACGGATAAAATGTTCGGTAAGTTTCAGTTCGGTATCAAGCAATTTTTTTTCACGGCCGCTCCAGTCGGTATCATCACTTGCTGTGTAGCGATCCATATCTTTTTTCAGGGGTGCATCTTCCACAACTTTATCAGGCTCATAACTCAGGTAATATTCATACATATTCCAGAAACCCCTTGCCTGTTCCGTTGGGCCGGTGCCCGTAAACCACGCATATTGATAGTTCCTGTTATTGTAAAAACTGATCATCCTGCGGGTAATGCTATCTGACACTTTGTTGTCGGCTACGTATTTTGAAAGCGCCGCACTGTCGAAGAAAAAGTTGCTGTAACTATTCTGTTCGTTGATAAAATAGCGGCGTTTTGTAACTTTTTTTTCCAGCTCGGGCTTATCAGAATCATCAGCGTCAGCTTTACCGCCCGGCCCGCTTTGCTGGCCATTACAACTACAAAGAGCAAAGGCTCCAGCCACTACAAAGGATATTAATCTTAATTTCATGTGTTGTGATTTATAAAAG
>CBFGLL010000271.1:0-3731 GCA_965649585.1 uncultured Chitinophagaceae bacterium
TTCTACCAACAAAATCCCCTTATCTACCAGCCCCTTCAATTGTGCTGCAGTAGCATTTGCTTTTTTCAGGAGCGCAGGCTGCGTAACATCGCCTTCCGTTTTTTGAAGATGTAAATAGGCCAGCAGCAGCTCCATTTGTTTGGGCGCTCCCTTCCACTCATTTAAAATGCTGCTGAGTGCTTCCTCAGAATGATATTGTGGTTGCAGCATCACAAAATTTTCCTTCTTAATTTTATAACGTTCACTTAATTCCTCCCAGATAAAACAAACATTTTTGTCGATCAGTTTTTTAATAACCGGGTACACATGCGTGGCATCCAGCACCTGCTGCACTTCGGTTAAGTGCAACTGTTTTTTGAGCAGGAGCGCTTCTGCCACTACATATTCTTCATCATTCAAATGAGAAAAATCGTCTCCTATCGCATCATTGTAAATAAGAATGGTTTCACTGCTCAGTTTAAAATTGGCCGGCAGGGCTGCGTTCATTACTTCACCTTCGGTGCACAGGTAGTATTCGCTTATCCATTGCCATAAGCCAAGTTGTTCCGGGTAAATGAGGGGTGCATCATCCAGCACATTCAATAAGGGTTTGGTAGGGTACGCCGGTGCTTCGGTAACGATTGCTTTAATTACAGCTGCATATTTTTTATTTTTTCCAAACACCACTTCCACCCTGCAACCTACCTGCGCCTTTTCAACAAGGTTTGGTGGAATTGCATAGGTATAGGCATTGGGAATTGCAAGCGGCAACAACACTTCTGCCCAGCTTTCTATTCCCTCATCAAATGATATGGTTGATTGATCAGGCATCATTTAATCCAGGAGGCTTTATATTTAATAAGCGCAGCTTCCATTTGTTCGTACACTTTTTTTTTAAGTGCTGCCGTGTCTTCCGAACTAAGACCAGCTACTTCAACCGGTTCCAGGAAAACCGCTCTCGACCTCCCGGGGTTCAGCGAAAAAATACTGCGGTAATGCAGGCGATCCATTGCATCTAAAAATACAACAGGCTTTATCGCCGTTTGAGTTTCGATGGCAATTCTAAATGCACCATCATAAAAATCTTTCAGCGGCGCATGGCTCATGTTAAAGGTACCCTCCGGGGCAAGTGCTATCGAAATGTTTTTTGCAAGAATAGATTTTAAAGTTGCCACACTTTTTGCCCGGTGGCTTGCGTCGCTCCTGTCAACGGTAACAACGGCACTCTTATAAATGAAACCGAATATGGGAATTTTCGTCATTTCAGCCTTACCCAGTGCCCTGAACTGCTGCTGCCTCAATGCTGCCAACATAATAGGAATATCCATATACGACCCATGATTAAAAACAAATATCCATGGCCTGGAGGGGTCATGCGGCGCCTCGTAAAGATTTTTATGCGGCATCCCGCAAAACAGCATAAATGCGTCGGCCCAAAAAGTACATAATATATATATGGTGTTGCCGCCCCCGATCTTACCCCATAAAGAGGCTATTACTACAAACGGGAAGATCAGCAACATCAGGATGAGGAAAATACTGAAAGCATAAATGCTGAAGATGAATCTTAAAATGCGGTAGAACAACGACATATAAAGCCACGAATATAAAGTTTATCCGGTCAAAAAGCCCTGGTAATCCCTTCCCGGCTATTCCCGGGAAACCAAAATATACTGAAATCCAATAGTTTAGATATTTTTGCCTGCCCCGGCTCATTCGCCTAAAAAACTTTTGAAAAAGCCCTTTCAAATTAAGCATAAACCCTTACCTTTGCCGTCCTAAATTCGGGAAGTTATGTTAGCAGTAGTAAAAATCGCAGGTCAGCAATTTACGGTAAAAGCCGGGGATAGCTTATACGTTCCGCACATTGCGGGTAAGGCAGGAGATGCCGTTGAATTTTCAGATGTATTGTTTACTTCGAACGGTGGTTCGGTAGTAAGTGGTGCAGCTGTAAAAGCAATTGTAAAAGCCGAAATCGTTAATGACCTGGTTAAAGGTGATAAAGTGATCGCTTTTAAAATGAAAAGAAGAAAAGGTTTCCGTAAAAAGCACGGTCACCGCACGCACTATACCCAAATAAAAGTTACGGGTATTGCGTAAAAAAGTTGAAGGGTGAATAGTTGAAAAGTTTCGACTACAACTTTCAACCATTAAACCATTAAACATTAAACGAATTAAACATGGCACATAAGAAAGGTGAAGGCTCCGTAAAAAACGGTCGTGATTCACAAAGCAAAAGATTAGGCGTAAAAATTTTTGGTGGACAAGCTGCTGAAGCCGGTAACATCATCTTGCGTCAACGTGGTACTGAATATCATCCGGGAAAAAATGTTGGTGTTGGTAGAGACTTTACCATCTTCGCATTAACGGATGGTGTGGTTGAATTTAAAAAATCTAAAGGAGATAAAACGCTTGTATCGGTTGTAGCTGTAGAAGCTACAGCTTAAAATTTTTTAATATTTTTTTTGGTAGATTCAAAATAGTATTTATTTTTAAGTATTATTTACTAACCAATTAAATTTTAAAAAATGGCAACTGCAAAAAAAGCTGCAAAAAAAGCTGCTCCTAAAAAGGCTGCTGCGAAAAAAGCCGCTCCTAAAAAAGCTGCAAAAAAAGCTGCTCCTAAAAAAGCCGCTCCTAAAAAAGCCGCTGCGAAAAAAGCCGCTCCTAAAAAAGCTGCTGCTAAAAAAGCCGCTCCTAAAAAAGCTGCGAAAAAAGCCGCTCCAAAAAAGAAGTAAGCTATTTGTAGAAACGAATAACTTGAATATCCCCCGATTCTTCGGGGGATATTTTTTTGCCTGTAACCCAGCAGGAGCAATACTTTCAGCCCATCCTATACTGATGCTTTAATAATATTTTTTTGCTGACTACATAGAGCGTATAAACGTTCACTTTCAACCTATTCTCTTTAATTTTAGGCATGGACAATTACCAGATAGCAGACCAGTTTTCATTACTGGCAAAGCTGCTCGACATACACGGAGAAAATAGTTTTAAATCAAAATCATATGCTTCCGCTGCATTTGCAATTGAAAAATTACCCATGCAACTGGAAGATATTCCTCAACAAAATATTGCAGGCATCAAAGGTATCGGTGCATCCTCTGCCCAAAAAATTATTGAGTTACTCAACACCGGTCAGCTAAAAGTATTGGAAGATTTGCTGCTAAATACACCTCCAGGTGTTGTAGAAATGCTCATGATAAAAGGTATCGGGCCAAAAAAAATACATACTATCTGGAAGGAAATGGAACTGGAAACTGTAGGCGAATTGTTGTATGCATGTAAAGAAAACAGGTTAAAATTGTACAAAGGTTTTGGCGAAAAAACCCAGCAGAATGTAATTGACAGTATCGAGTTTTACCAAAAAAGCAAAGGCAGTTTTTTATACGCACAGGTAGAACCCGTAGTTCCGATGATTGAAAAAATATTGAATGATCTTTTTCCCGGGCAAACCGTTTTGCTGACAGGTGAATTTTTAAGACAACTGGAAATCATCAACGAGTTATGTTTCACCATTACATCAACACTTACTGAAATAGAGAGCCGCCTTTCCGGTATGGAAGGGTTTGAATTGGTACAAAGGAATGATACAGACCTGCTGTATAAATCAGCGCCCGGCATCAAAATGCGATTGATTGCAGTGGATGCTAACAACGGGTTCAACATATTTATGCAGCATTCCTGCAATGCGGAATTTTACGAACCATTGTCCGGAGCCTACCCCATTATTAAAAATATCAACAGCTAAG
>CBFGLL010000272.1:0-3729 GCA_965649585.1 uncultured Chitinophagaceae bacterium
GCATAAAAAACCCGGTGATAAAGTTGCGCAAGACGAATCGGTATTAGACATCGCCACAGACAAAGTTGATAGTGAAGTTCCTTCCACAGCAGAAGGTACCATCGCCGAAATTTTATTTAATGAAAACGATGTGGTTCCCATCGGAACGGTGATTGCCCGCATTAATACCGGCAATGGTACTGCCGCTGCTGCCCCGGCTGCAGCGCCCGCAGCCGCTCCCCAATACGAAGAAGCCAAAATAGTAGAAGATATTCCTTACCAGCCCTCCGCCAGCGCCGCTCCTGCAGCCAATACAGGTGGGCCAAGGTTTTATTCCCCGCTCGTATTAAATATTGCCCAAAACGAAGGCATCAGCATGAGTGAGCTGGAAAATATTCCCGGAACAGGCCAGGACGGAAGGGTGAGTAAAAAAGATATACTTGCCTATGTAGCCAACAGGGGCAGCCGCCCGGCAGCACAGCCTGCACCCGCATCGCAGCAACCGGCGCAAGCTTCGCAGCAAGCGGTAGTATTGTCACAGGAACCTGCTCCCAAAAAAGAAGACCAGTTGCCGGTAATGTACCAGGGCAATGTGGAAGTGATTGAAATGGACCGCATGCGCAAGCTCATTGCAAAGCATATGGTGGATAGCAAACACACCAGCGCACATGTTACCAGTTTTGCAGAATGTGATGTTACCAACCTGGTGCTGTGGAGAGAAAAAATTAAAAAAGATTTCGAAAAAAGAGAGGGAGAAAAAATCACCTTCACACCTCTATTTATAGAAGCCATCGTAAAAAGCCTGAAAAAATATCCATGGCTCAGCAGTTCGGTTGAAGGAGACAAGATCATCATTAAAAAAGACCTCAACATTGGTATGGCCACCGCTTTACCAAATGGCAACCTCATAGTTCCTGTTATTAAAAATGCAGACCAGTTAAACCTTGTTGGTTTAACCAAACAGGTTAATGGCCTTGCAAATGCTGCCCGCACGGGTAAATTGAAGCCAGATGATACAACCGGCGGCACATTCACGCTAACCAATGTGGGTACATTCGGCAGTATTATGGGCACCCCCATTATCAACCAGCCGCAGGTGGCGATAATGGCAGTAGGCGCCATTAAAAAACGCCCCATGGTAATTGAAACCCCGCAGGGCGATAGCATCGCCATCCGCCATATGATGTATATTTCATTGAGCTACGATCACCGCATCATCGATGGTGGCCTCGGCTCCACCTTCCTCAATGCAGTAAGCAAAGAGTTGGAGAACTTCGATATCAACAGGTCAATTTAAAAAAACATACTCTTATTTCTAATGCCGGTAAATTTAAATGCCGGCATTTGTTTTTTATGGCATCAGCAGTGGCGTCGCAATCACTTCATCAGCGGAACAGTGGGCAGCAGGGTATTATCCTTGTACCGAAGCCATGGTCGGCAATCAACAATAACAAACCGCCTTGCCAATGACTTGCACCAGATTTGCCGACGACTTGCCGAAGACTTAACACTGATACCGTTACTCCTACAGTCAACCTTCGTTATTAATGCTGTAAAATCCATCTTTTATGAGGTTTTTCCACTTGCTCAATCAAACACAAAATGCAACAAACACCTCATGTCTTACCAGCTACACGAAATGCTAATGTTATTAAATTTGAGCAACTGTACATCCAGATGCCAGGTTCTCTTGTATGCAAAACGGAATTTCTTGTATGCAAATGGGAACTGGTCACTTAAATCCCTGAACTATACTTTTTGTATTCTCATAACAGTTTAAATAAGAACTTTAGCCCATGAACAAACTTTTTGTAATAGCAGGGTTGATGTTGTTAACAGCATGTGGCAACAGCAAACGCAGCAGCAGTTCTGCGCAGGTTCAAAAAACCAGCCCGGAAAATTCTGGCAGCCTGCAGCAGAAACAAATGGAAGGCATCGACCTGTTTGCAAAAGGAAAATCACCCGCCAGCTGGACTTTGGAAATAGATTTTGACAAAGCCATCCGTTTTAAATCGATCGACGGAAGCAATATAATCGCCAGCTCTGTGAAACCAACAGAGATTCCCGGCGAAAAAAGAACCAGCATAACAACCACCACCGAATTTGGCAAAATGCAGATCGATATTTACCAGCAGGAATGTATGGATGGCATCAGCAACGAAAAGTTTGAAAAAAAAGTAACGGTACAGGTAAATGGAAAAACCTATGAAGGCTGCGGCACGTTTTTGTACGACGCCAATATCCTGGGCAAATGGACCCTGCAACAATGGAACGGCAAAAAACTAGCTGCCGCATCATTTGCCAAAGGTTTACCTCAAATTCAGTTTGATGCAGCCACCAATCGTGTCACCGGCCATGATGGTTGTAACCAGTATGCTGGCCCCATGGAAATCCGTGGAAATTTCATCCTACTGGGTGGATTAGGTAGCACCAAAATGGCCTGCCCGGGCAATGATGCTGCTGTACAACTCACGGCAAAGATCAGCAACCAGGTGATCAGCTATTTTTTTAAGGATGGTTTATTGCATTTGTATTTACCAGACGACAGCATCGCCGTTTTTAGCAAATAAGTTTTCATTAACGAAAAAGCTGGGGCGTTTCAACAGGGAAGCTGATAAAAAAAGTTGAACCTTCACCCGGTTTACTTTCCACCCATATTTTTCCACGGTGCCCCTCCATGATCTGTTGCGAAAGGTAGAGTCCCACACCAAGGCCTTCTGTATATTCCCTCGATTTGCCAACCCGGTAAAAAAGGTTGAAGATTTTTTTTACATCTTCCGGGGCAATGCCGCTGCCATTATCGGCTACGCTGATCTGTACCTGGTTGCCCAGCCTGGTGGTAGTTACCGTTATCACCGGATTTTCCGGGGAATATTTAATAGCATTGTTAAGCAGGTTAATAAGCACCTGCCCTATTTTTTGCGCATCCGCATAAACTTCCATATCCTCCACAAAAAAATGGTTGTGGATGGTTGCAGCATTTTGTGTAACACTTTCAATGCTATCGTTTACTATGTCGGCCAGCTGCGTTTTGGAAAAATTGAGGCTCAACTTTCCATTCTGAATTTTGGAGACGTCTAAAAGATCAGCAATAATTGCAGATAAACGAACGGTTTGTTTTTCCATCCTGGGTAGCAGGGATGCTGTAATCTCCGGGTTCATATTGGCTAACTGGATATAACCTTTAAGCGTAGTAAGTGGCGTATTTAATTCGTGGCTGGCAAACCCGATAAACTCGTCCTTATGGCTATTTAAAGTTTTTATTTCGGCATACAACTGTGCGTTGTCAATGGCTATGGCAGCCTGCGTAGCGATGGCTTCCACCCATTTTTCATGTTCTTCTTTAAATTGACCAG
Organism: uncultured Chitinophagaceae bacterium; assembly: GCA_965649585.1. GTDB lineage: Bacteria > Bacteroidota > Bacteroidia > Chitinophagales > Chitinophagaceae > Ferruginibacter. The sequence goes on from CBFGLL010000272.1 coordinate 3,336, forward strand.
GTTTGGGATGCCCAAAAAACAGCCCGCCAATCACCTGCCCCGATTGCGATATCACCGGCACTGCCAAATAACTCAGCACCGGCAAATGCCCCGCAGGGATACCGGCATGTGGGCTGTTTCTCCCGTAGCCAGGTTCATTCCTGATATCATCTGACCGCACCGTGCCCTGCCCCGAAAAAGTTTTTGAGAAGATGGCTGTGTTTCGGGGCATCGGGAAATTTTCGAAAGCCTTTTTGGAGACCCCTGCAATTGCATACAGGCTGTAGGATTCACCCTGGTCATCATACCTGTTGTAAAAAAATGCCCCAAATGCCGCACCGGAGATTTTGGTGGTAGCATCCGTCACTTTCTGGATAATCGCTTCAAGGTCCAGCTCCGACAAAATAGACTTTCC
>CBFGLL010000273.1:0-3710 GCA_965649585.1 uncultured Chitinophagaceae bacterium
CTGGGGTGGGCATGCCTACCAGGTAGGCACACACAAGTTTGTTGTAGAGTGGGGTGCCTTCAAAAAGCTCTTTCAATAACCTGGCTGCGTGGTTGGTGCCCTGGCTGTGCGCAGCAATGATGATGGGCCTTCCTCCATTAAAATGTTTGTAGTAATATTCAAATGCTGCTTTTACATCAGCATAGGCCAGTTCAAATGCTTTGCGGGCAGCAGCAGTATCCTTTGTAAAATAATTGCCATAATGCGCCTGCCTGTAACGTGGTGCAAATACCCTGCAGCTTTCATTAAAAACGCTTGCCTGGTACAGAATAGCTCCATGATCTGTTTTATGGTTCAGGGCCTGCAGGTCTATGTCTGCATTTCCGCCTTCTTTTGCGGGCGTGGTGTAAGTTGTGGGATGAAGAAAAAAAACATCTACCAAAGAATCCGGCGCATAGTTTTGCCGCAGTGGTTTGGGAACACTATCCGACGGATCGTGGATATAAGGATGTGCCGCCCAATCTTTCATGTGGCTGTAATCGGGTGCCCTGTTGGTAAGTGGCAGGGTTTGGGGAATATTTTTTTTGCTGCAGGCAACTGCCAGTAAAATGCATCCGATTAAATAGAAACCTGTCTTCAACCTTGCTTTATGTGTCATGTTGCATTAAAAAAACCGGCTCATCGGAACCGGTTCTTTGTTTGGAGGCTATACCTTTTATTTAAGTCTTTTGATGGTGCAACCAACGCTGCGGCTTTCTTTTACGGTAACTGCTGCACCACTGGTTAATTCATTAATTGCTTCTCTCAAATGGTGACGGTTGATGCTGCCTGCATCTGAAGGGTTGTCGTCAATAGCACCATGGTACACCAATGTAAAGTTCTTATCGAACAAAAATACTTCGGGTGTGCGGTTAGCGCCAAATGCATCGGCCACTTTATGATTTTCATCTACCACGTAATTGCAATTGTATTTCTGATCTTTTGCGTAGGCTTTCATTTCATCAAAGCTGTCGTCGCTACCACGTTGTGCTTCATTGCTGTTTAAAATAATAACGCCGATGCCCATTTTGCGGGCATAGTCGCTCACCTCGATTGTCCTGCTTTGATTTTTAATAACGTAAGGGCATGTATTACAACTAAACATTACCAGCACGCCTTTTTCTTTGGCCACCTCTTTCATACTAACCATGGCACCGGATACATCTTTCATTTTTACATCAGCCATCGGCATTTTAGCGCCAATGGGCAATGGATCATTTGCGGTAAAAGCCATGCTTGCTAAAATTGCAACCGGCGCAAAAAACATCAATATCTTTTTCATATTTATTTTTTTTAAATAAGGCTGTTTAAAATTAATGCATCATGACGAACACTACGCCAAAGGAGCCAGTAATTTATTTAAACGGTGTATCCCCCGGCTGATTTTTACCATCTGCAGTTTTGCGTGCCTGTAGTTCTTTATGCAGCATTTCTGCTTTTACAGAACGGATGCTCACATTGAGTTCAAACCCAATGAGCAATGCCAGCGAATTAATGAATATAAGTGCCATTACCATCATGATGGTTCCGATGGAACCATACAATGCATTATAACGGCCGAAATTATTTACAAAGCTTGCAAAACCGATGGAAGCCATTACGCTCAGCAAAGTGGTGAGCACCGAGCCCGGGGAAATAAGTTTCCACCGTTTGGAAACAAATGGCGCATATTTAAAAATGCTTCCCACTATTAAAAACAGGAGCGCCACAATAAGGCCCCACCTGAAATAAGTGATGAAGTTTTGCCAGAAATGATTTTCTCCCACCACGAGTTCCAGCAATGCGCCCTGCATGATCAATAAAATAAGGTAGGCCAGCAGCAATGCAAAAATGAGGATCGTTAGTTTAATAGCCCTCCACCTTTTTTGTAAACCCGTTGTTCGTTCAAAGCCCGGATAATTGCGGTTAAAGGCACGGATAATACCCATCATAGCACTGCTGGCAAAAAATAAAGCCAGTATAAAACCGAAAGACAATAAACCAATCCGGGGGTCGCCCAGGAAACTATCCACGAATTCAATCACTCCTTTGTTATAAGTTCTGTCTGGAATAATATCCTGGATAAGGGTGTGCAGTTGCGCTTTAATGCTTCCCTTAGAAATAAACGGCAGGTTGGGGATCAGGGTAAATAAAAACAACAGGGATGGTGGGAGTGCCATTACAAAATTGTAGGAGATAGCAGCAGCCCTTTCTACCAGGAAATTATTCTTTATTTGTTTAAAAAAAAATCCCACCACGTCAAACAAGGCTAGCCCCTCAAACCCCGGCAGGTGCCATCCTTTACTTTTGCGCACAACAAAAGCTGCGGGTGTTTTTGTGAGGATGATGCGTGTAATCTTTAGCAATGGATTATGGTTGTTGCTGTTGTTGTTGCCTGATCTTTATCTGTTCATTCAAAGCCTCCTGGTAGGCTTTTGCAAATACCTTATGCTCCTCGTAGGTTTCGGCAAAGTTAGAATATCCGTCGAAACTGGGTTTGGCCACAAAAAACAGGTAATTGGTTTTAGGTGCATCCAGTACGGCATTGATCGATTTTTTTGACGCCGTGCAGATAGGACCTGGCGGCAAACCGGTGTTTTGATAGGTGTTGTAAGGCGAAGGATATTTCAAATGCCCATACATGATGCGCTTCAATCCAAAGTCCCGCATGGCGTATTTTACAGTGGGATCTGCTTCCAGTTCCATCCCTTTGTTGGTGCGGTTGATATACACGCTTGGTATCAGTCCTTTGTCTTTTAATTTATTCGTTTCTTCTTCCACAATGCTTGCCATAGTGTACACCTGTGCAGGTGTGAGGTTTTTGGCAGCCGCTTTCTTTTTTCTTTCCTCATTCCAAAATTTATCCTTCTCTGCATTTAAGCGTGCATAAATTTTTGCAAAACTGCCGTTCCAGTGAATAAGGTAGGTATTGGGAATTACTGCTGTGATAGCCGTGTTGCTATCAAGCCCATATTTTCGCAGCGAATCGTTGTTATATAAAAACCGTAATGCTTCTGCCTCATCTGCTTCAAACATGGAGCCGATCTTTTTTGCGAGGTCTTCTTTCGTTCTTAGTTTGTTGATCACCAGTTTTACCGGGGCCTGGCTTCCCGACTTGAGCATTCGCACCAGTTTAAAATTGCTCATGCTTTTTGTAAGCTCGTACCTGCCTGCTTTTACAGCGCCGGGGTATTTAGCTCTTTTGGCAAGTTGATTAAACAAAAAAGGGCTGCTGATGATTTCCTGTTTTTTAAGGTCGTTATAAACATCTGAATAGGTAGATCCTGTTTTTATATAAAAATATTTATCAGCCGGTGGCTTCACCGTGGGACCAAAAATTTGCCATGCGCCGTAAATACCGGCAATCAGCAATAAGAAAAACAGTATACTAACGATCTTTTTCATGTTGGGATGGTTAACTACGTATGTATTTACAGGTGCAGCTTATACGGGCAAATTATAATAAAAAACCCTGCCGATGTGGGCAGGGCTCTAAAAAATTTTATTAATTCTACTTAGTTGTATCCAAAGCACCAGGCAAAGGAGCAGTGGTATTTGTATTAGTTTTAGGAGCAGTAGTTGGTGCATTTTCAATCAATGCGTCGTTTGCATTGGAAGAGCTGCCGTCCTTATCAATAAATGCAGGAGACACCAGGCAAAGAATACCAACAATTGCTGCAAAAAGCCAGGTACCTTTTTCAAGTACATCAGTA
>CBFGLL010000274.1:0-3667 GCA_965649585.1 uncultured Chitinophagaceae bacterium
AGCAAACAAAAAGCCGGCATCAGGCTGATGTTCTGGAGCGGTGCCGACTTTGAAGAGGAAGCTTTGAATGTGAGAGGTGAAAAATTTAAAGACGCTTCTGTTTTTTATAATGATGTATCCCAGGTAAAAACACGGGATCTTAAACGGTGGCTTAAAAAATCGAAACTCATACAGTGGGATTACAAAAACATTGTAAAACGAAAAGGCAAACTGGAAAGGTTGATATCAGATCAACCCGGGGTGGGTTGATCTTTGGCTCCAACCTATTTAATACTTTCCAGTATTCTGGCATCAGCATTTTTTCCAACAAAAGTTGCCAGGTCGCCGGCAGTTTTCATGCTGTCAAAATTAGAGAGCACCGTGGCTAATGGGATCTTATATTTTTCTGCTACCAGCACCTGCAATGCCATTTTTGAAATATCATTTTGGGCAATAGAACTTATCGGCGTATTCTCATTAAAACTGTCCATAAAGGATTTGTCCTGCGCCAGGCTGGCAAAGCTGTTGCTGCCACCAACAGTATTCAATACCGACTTTAATAATTTAGAAAGAAGGATGAGACCCACTACGGTTCCCACCGTTTTTACCACCGTACCTCCAACGCCGGCACCGCCAAGGATGCCTTTGGATTTTCTGCTGGTACCACAGCTGATGATGGTAGCGCTACTGAAGGATAGCAACAAAACCCAGGTAAAGAATTTTTTCATGAGGATGTTGTATTTAATGTGAAAAGATATCCTCCTGTAAGAGCCGTAGCATAAAAATTCGTTTAACGGAATGTTGGACTTTAGTATTTCTTTCACAGCAGCATAACAAGTTGTCCCCTTCAATAATTACTGCTAAATTTTGACTCGCCTCCCTGCTCTTGCAACCTGGCTTACTACTCATCCAGTTTTTTCTCTCCATCCGTTACACCCACCTGTGCCGTCTTCTTTTCAGTTGCCGTTTCGGGCTTAATGTTTTCTTCACTTGCCTGCCCATGCGGAAAGCCCGGGTGATCTGCGTCTATCCTATTATCCGGGTGCTGGCTTACTTCTTCCGGCTGTTGAATGGGTTCCGTGGGTTGCGAAGTATTTTTATCTTTTTCTTCCATGATAATCCAGTTTTTTGAATACCTACAACAAAAAACCGTCCAGTATTGATTGACCAATGAGCGATCCGGCTGATGATTGACATTACAACATGGCACAATAGTTTCATTAGCTTACCAAAATCCTTCAAGCTGGTGATACCCGAAATTTCAAAGAAAAAAACAAAGGCCCTTTTTAAAGATGTAAATGGTAGTGCCAAAGCATTACAGCTGGTATATGTAAATGATCAGTTACCGGGCATCAACCGTAAAAAAAGCGGGAAGAGTTTTACCTATGTTAAAGGAGGAAAAGCAGTGTCTGCAGAAGATAAACATCGCATTAAAACCCTGGTAATACCCCCGGCCTGGACCAATGTGTGGATCTGTCCCCTGGAAAATGGCCACCTGCAGGCTACAGGGCTCGATGCCCGCGGGCGCAAGCAATACCGCTATCACCCGGTATGGAATAGTTTTAGAAATCACAGCAAATTTTATCACCTGCTCGAGTTTGGAAAAGTGCTTCCTTCCATCAGGCAGCAGCTTGCCAAAGACCTTGCATTGCCAGGAATGCCAGAAGACAAAGTATTGGCGGCAGTAGTAAGCGTAATGGAACAAACGAGCATCCGCATTGGCAGTAATCTTTACGAAAAACTCTATGGCTCATTTGGACTCACAACCTTGAAAAATAAACATGTTCAAATCAGTGGCAACAGCATCAGGTTTTCTTTTAAAGGAAAAAAAGGCATCAGCCACAGCATACAGCTTAAAAGTAAAAAGCTCGCAAAGATCATCCATACCTGCAGAGATATACCCGGGCAGGAGCTTTTTCAATATTATGATGCAGAAGGCAATACCAATGGAATTGATTCCGGAATGGTAAACAGTTATATTAAACGCATCAGCAACGGAGACTTTTCTGCAAAGGATTTCAGAACCTGGGCCGGCTCGGTACAGGCGTTGTCGGCATTTAAAGAAATCGGCGCTTATGAAACTGCTACTGAGGCAAAATCCAAAGTGGTAGAAATGTTAGACAAGGTGGCAAAATGCCTCGGCAATACCCGGACGGTTTGCAAAAAATATTATGTGCATCCTGTCATCATCCGTCTTTACGAAGAAAAAAAACTGGACAAATATTTAAAAGGGCTCGGCACAAAACGCAAAGAACCTTCTGCCGAACTTTCAAAAGAAGAAAAAATATTGTTGAAAATATTAGAGTCAGATCTTAAAAAGGGAAAACTGGCACTGCAGGCTTAAAATTCCATTCCCGGAAGTTTTCCCCGCTTAAATACCTGCATCCCTACACAAAGTTTTTGATCATTCGCCAGGCATTCAAATAAGATCCCTGCACCCTCGTCTGCATATATTTCTGTTTTAGCCCGGTGATTTTTGGATTCATAGGTTTTAATCAGTCTAAGAACCGGGTAAGAAGTTTTAAGTTCAGCAAGAGCTTTTTGAACCCCTGCACCTGATCCGGTAATAAAATAAGGTGAGGTAGTACGGATCATTTTCACAACTCTTTTTTTCATATCGCTGTCGGCATAGCCCGTAACAATATTCAATTCTGACTTGTAAGGTTTTGTTTTACCCATCCAGGTGTAGACAAAAGTTCCCATGCCTGCATCAGTTGCATCAGGTTTGCCGAGTGCTGCCAGAGCTACTTCCTCCCGCATACCCAGATCAATTCGGCCAACACTTTTCGCAGGAACTACCCGGTAGTTATCGTTTGGAAAAGGTGCTGCTATAGTATCCTTAGTTGAGTCTCCTGGCATTATTACCTTGCCCTGCGTATCAATGCTTACAGGTGGTGCCAATGGATCCGGCACAGAACTGGCATCAAACCCGGTCGTCTTTACATTGCTCCCGCTTGAGCAGGAAACCATTGTGATGCCGATAAAAGCTACACAAAGAAATGGATGGGTAAAAATGGAATAATTCATGCATATAAGGTTGTAAGATTTATGCCAATCTGCTTCACACATTATGATCTCTTTAATATTTGCGGGCCTGATGTTTGAATCATTAGGGAAAAAATTCAATCGTTAACACATTCTCTTATTTATTTGCAACTACATCAACAACTCAAAATAAAAACAGCAACCGGTCACCAGCGCCTTGAAAAAAGGATTGTTACATATATAAAAAACATGACTACAATTCCAGAATATACGGCGCTGCTAAAGGCTTATTTTGCTTTTATCGCACCACTGGAGAAAATGATCATAAATAACATTGGTGATACAATCCCAGGAGTTCATACCAGGATACGACAGCATTTGTTAGGAGAAGATATCGAGGGCATAAGCCAAATTGAAGCATCCTCTATTCAGCAAAATGATATGCCAACTTTCGTGCATAATGAAGCCTCCGCCCTGGGAGCCTTATATGTTTTGGAAGGTTCCACTTTAGGTGGTAAATTTATCGCCCAAATGATCCGCCAACGACTCCCTTTAGAAAACGGCTACCGCTATTTTTCAGGCTATGCTGAGCAAAATGAATTGATGTGGAAGGCATTTACTGAAATTTTAAACAAAGATCATCCAGCTGATTTTCAACAAGACGTTATCACAGCAGCTAATCACACATTTAACCAATTCGAAC
>CBFGLL010000275.1:0-3633 GCA_965649585.1 uncultured Chitinophagaceae bacterium
TATTGGTAAACCGGAGGGCTGGCTAAGATCTGCCACGAAATGCTGATGAACCGGCACGGAAGCCTGTTGCAACCGTTCTATACAGTTATGCAGTATGGTTTTTCGTATATCCGATACAGTTAGTTGAACCGGTTTCTTCAACCTGTCAAAAACAAGGATGGATTTACCGCCGCTCGCTGCACAACAATCCCAGGCTTTTACGGGGAACCTGGTAAAATTTGTTGCAGGAAGATGATCGAATACCCGTTGAGAATTTTTATCCTGTATTACCGCTTCTTTGTTGATATCAAGAATTTCATCCAGCTTAGTGCCGTTAGCTAAAACAAAACAATCAGCCCCTTTTTTTTCAAATGGAATGTCATTGTCCATCAACTTGTCTGCTACGCTCTGTTCCTTACCTGGCCTGGAGCGGATGAAAAGATCCGGCTGCTGCAGGTACGAAACAGCCAAAGCCCCGGCATCAATGCCTTCACCCAATGCGGCCGCAAAAGGAAATAAATCACCGGGGTCCAGGCCAAGCCAGGCCAGCTTTTGTTCCGGAATTTCATCTGCCCTTTGATTGAGTTCAGGCGATACATTTGCCAGCAGCGGACTGCTTTGCTGGCTGCATAAAAAAATAGCTTTTTGCAGGTTTACAATACCCGGTTCATTGTGAAAAAGCCTGGCCACTCTAAACCAGCAATAACATATTTCGCTGATGGACTTCCTGTCCCGGGATCCGAATTTTTTAGACAAGGAAAAAAACTGCTTCAGGTAAATGGCGAAAGGTTTACTGCCATCATATTTTGTAACAATCTCCAGCGAACTATTAATATAAGAATGGAATCTCGACATGCGGGTTTCAAAAATAGGCAAATTGAATAGGCAATAAAAAAAGCATCCGTTGCAGGATGCTTAAATTTTTTGAAGCCGTGGCTTCTTCAGAGGTTGGTTGGTATTGGACTTGAATTTTAAAGCGGATAGGTTATTGGATCAATTGATATATAATCGAAAAACTTAGATTTTTAAAATAACGGGAGCAAGACTACTCCCGTTTTACCCTAATAAAACCCTAAACCAGCAAAAATCATTAAGAACGAACCATTGAGCCGGCTTCGCTCACTAAAATTTCTTTTTCTTTATTAGTATCGGCTGTTACCAGCTTTACTCTATAATAAGGTGCAATCCCTGGAATTTCAACTTTTTCAACTGCTGATATCTTAGCCCCGGCATACTTTGCTTCTACTGAAGTAGTTACATTCTCTGGCAATACTGCGATATCAAAACTTGTTTTTGTTTTGATCAGCACGCCATTTTCATTGTACTCAGCAGATTGTTCCTGGCTGTTAGCGTTTTTAAAACTCGCTACGTAGTTGCCGGTATAAGTACGGGCCCATTTTTTACTTTCTACGTCTGCATAAGAGGTTTTAAATGAAGCATCAACTACCTCAGGTACAACAACTTTTGCCGCAGTGGATTTCTTTTTCTTTGTTTGAGCATTGGCCCCGATCGATAAAAGAAGACCGGCACACAATAATAAAAAGGTGTTTTTCATAAATTAACAACGGTTAAATAAGACGTATTTCGTTAGCGGCTCATCAAAGGCTAAATCTATGCCAACTATGAAATATGTGGATAACTGGCCTCGGTTTTGTGGTTTTTACGCAAGGCATACCCTTTTTAGGGTATAAACTTTGGCCGGTCATTTCCGTTCCTCTAAAGGCAAAAACTATGCCCTAATGCCCTTGCTTAGGCATTATTTGCTAACTTCGCACTCCTCATTTAATAAGCATCCAAGCAGCCCAAACATATGTCGTTGAAATACAATGAATATAAGCAGTTGAACCTATCTTCTATCGGCCAGGAAATTTTAAAGAAATGGAACGATGAGCAGGCTTTCGAAAAGAGTATTTCCTTAAGAGAAGGCAAGCAGCCTTTTGTATTTTACGAGGGCCCACCAAGTGCCAACGGCATGCCCGGCATTCACCACGTGATTTCCAGGACCTTAAAAGACCTTGTTTGCCGTTACAAAACCATGCAGGATTTCCAGGTAAAACGCAAGGGCGGGTGGGATACGCATGGATTGCCGGTAGAATTAGGCGTTGAAAAGCTGCTCGGCATCACCAAGGAAGATATTGGAACAAAGATCTCGGTGGAAGAATACAATGCCACCTGTCGAAAAGAAGTATTGAAATACAAGGATAAATGGGACGATATCACGCAGAAAATGGGCTACTGGGTAGACCTCAATGATCCCTATATCACATTCGAAAACGATTACATCGAAACCCTTTGGTGGTGCCTGAGCGAATTATATAAAAAAGGATACCTCTACGAGAGTGTGAGTATCCAGCCCTACTCCCCTGCAGCGGGAACCGGTTTATCAAGCCATGAACTCAACCAGCCGGGTACTTATAAAGACGTAAAGGATACGAGTGCCGTGGTGATGTTTAGGCTTACTTCAGATTCAGCGAAGAATAGCGCATTCTCCATGACCAATGACTCACTGACCAATGACATTTACTTGATGGCCTGGACCACCACCCCGTGGACACTTCCCTCCAATCTTGGTTTAACCGTGGGACCAAACATTGATTATGTACTGGTTCAAACCTATAATCCCTATACATTTTTACCGGTAAACGTAGTACTTGCAAAGGCACTGTTGAGTAAGTACTTTAAAGCAGATGCTGAAAACGGTGATTTCAATAATTATAAAGAAGGCGACAAGATCATTCCCTGGAAGATCCTCGCCGAATTAAAAGGAAAAGAGCTCGAAGGGTTAAGGTACGAGCAACTCCTACCTTCCGATGCCAACACGTTAGAAAAAATAAGAGAGATAACGCCGGATGCTGATCCATTTAAAGTGGTGACAGGAGATTTTGTAACCACCGAAGATGGTACAGGCATCGTACATACTGCTCCCGCATTTGGTGCAGATGATTATAAAGTTGGTAAAAAAGAAAACCTCGGCATTCTTACCCTGGTTGACAAAGAAGGAAAATTTGTAGATGGCATGGGTGAGTTCAGCGGTCGTTTCGTAAAAAATTACAAAGATGATCCTGCATACGTGGATGTAAACGTTGACATCTCCGTAAAACTCAAAAAAGAAAACAGGGCTTTTAAAGTAGAAAAATACGAACACAACTACCCGCACTGCTGGCGTACAGACAAACCCATCATCTATTATCCGTTAGATGCATGGTTTATCAAAACCACGGCGGTAAAAGACAGGATGGTTGAACTCAATAAAACCATCAACTGGAAACCGGCCAGCACCGGCACAGGACGTTTTGGAAACTGGCTGGAGAATATGGTGGATTGGAACCTGAGTCGCAGCCGTTACTGGGGTACGCCCCTGCCCATCTGGAAAAGCGTGGATGCAAGCGGCAATTTTATTGATGAAAAAGAAGGCGGCGAACAAAAATGTATCGGTTCAATTGAAGAACTCAATAATGAAATAAAAAAAGCTGCAGAGGTTTTAGGCGGCGATACAAATACCCATTACCTGCACGAAGGCATTTTAGACCTGCACAAACCGTATGTAGATGATATCACGCTGGTGAGCGATAATGGCAAACCGATGAAACGTGTGCCCGACCTGGTAGATGTATGGTTCGACAGTGGCGCCATGCCTTATGCGCAATGGCATTT